>JAJRDJ010000340.1 GCA_028678445.1 Methylococcaceae bacterium | reverse complement strand
TATTTGCACGCCTATGATTCGGTCGCTCAGGCTAAACAAGGCTTGGAGCGCTACTTCCGGTTCTATAACCAGCGCCGTCCGCATTCCTCGCTTGACGGACCAACCCCGGATCAGGTGTACTTCAATTTGTTGTCATTCCACCCGGCAGCATAAACCGCAGGATCCCACCTAAAGCCGGTAAATTTCTGTCCAACCTTTCGGGGCCACCGCATGTACTCGGCCGCGTCCACCTGACCGCGCAGCGCGTCGGCCGACTTCCAAAGGGTGTCGGCGTAGGCCAGGTCGGTATTGGTTGATTCGTTGCTTGCCATCAGGGCTCCTGTTCGGATTTGTTCGTTCCACTATTCCATATGTGCCGGGGCAACTCCAAAGAAGATAAAGTATCTGAGTTTACTCTATGGTTCGTGAGGGAGGACTTCCGAAAGCTTCACAGCGCCGGTTTCTCCTTCAGCCATACCCACAGCTTTTTAGTCAGACCGAAAATCCAAATGCCCATGAACATTCTGGCACTCCACCATGCCTCGGTGCTGGTCCATGATCTTGAGCGTTCCAGAGCCTTTTACGAGCAGGTGCTGGGGCTCGTCCCCCGCGCTGACCGTCCGGGCAAGGCCTTTGACGGAGTCTGGTATGACGTGGGCGCCGGGCAACTTCATCTGATTGTTACGGCGGAGGCCGGGGCTGGCTCCATCCCGGCAGAGTATCCGGGCAGGCAGCGGCATATTGCGCTGAAGGTCGGTGATTTCGGGACCTTGAAGGCTCGTCTTGAAAAGGCCGGTATAGCGATGACCCCGAGCCAGTCGGGCCGGCCTGTGGTGTTCTGCCGCGATCCTGACGGGAATATCTTCGAGCTGTTCGGCGCGTAGTAACCAATCGCAGGGTGACTCGCCCCGGACTGGAACGCTACCAGCCAGGGTCGCCGTCAATCAGGTATTTCTTGGCGCGGAAACGGCGGAGGGTGCCTTCGGCATCGTCCAGATCCTGGTGGGCGCGGTGGACCCAATCCTCGCCCCAGTAGAAATTACAACTGGTTTCGGCCCGCAGCAGGCGCCAGTGCGCCTCTTCAAGCACCGCCTGCTCCTGCCCGCCCAGTTCCCGGTCACCCGCTTCGAGCATGGCGTCATGCACCGCCTTGCTGACGACCCCCAGGCGCTGCAGGGACTCTTTTTGCACGGGGGAGCCGGCCCACTGTCCAAAGTCCTTACCATCGTGCCATTCGGTATTCCAGGCGCCGGTTTTCACCGTGACTTCGCCGTAAGTTCCATACGTATCCAGGTAATCCTTGATGAAGCTGGGTCGAATCGCGCCATCCGCCCGCGCCGCCTCCAGCAGGTCACGGTAAAAACCGCCCCAGAAGTTCTCTTCGTTGTTGGTATTACGGAACCAGGGACCGTTCTCGCCGTCGCTGCAGGTCGTCACCAGAGGCGGGTAATCGCAATCCTCGGTACGCTGCGTCACTTCCTTGACAAACCAGTCGTAATCCATGCCCGATGCCTGCGCGTCGGAAAGCCCCCGGTCGCGGACGATGACCACGATCTCCTCATTGCCGTGCCGGGCGATATGCGGCCGGTAAAGGACTTCATGTTGACTCATGACGGTGACCGGCTGGACATGTTCGCTATCGACGATGACATAGCGGTAGCCGAGCCGCTTCAACAGGGGAATCAGTTCCATCGCGAAACCCATTTCCGGCGGCCAGAACCCTTCGAAAGACTCGCGCCAGAATAGATGCCGGGCGATGCCCTGCCAGCGGATCAGGTGCTCTTCCCGGTCGGCTTCGGGAATCAGGGGCAACACCGGATGGTAGTAGGCCGTGCCGAAGATGTCGATGATGTTCCGGTTTTGCAGATGCCAGAGCAAGGCTCCGCAATCCAGCACGCCATAGACGTTGCTCTGGAAATCCGGATTGGCCAGCGTCTCGAGAAGACTCCCCGACAGCGACAGATGAACCCGGGCGATATCTTCATAGGCCCAGAGGGACCTTGGGATGCGGTCATAGGCATAAAGAATTTCCCGGGCTTCCCATGGCTTTTCGGCCAACAGATGCTTGAGATTCCCGTGCGGCTGATGGAGGCTCAGAACGAGAGCATGATGGATGACAGGCATGTGAAACTTCACTAATACAATCAGGCTGGCGATTCTGTCCCCCCTCGGAAGGGGCGGATTGCTGGCGGGTCAGCCGGTATCGCCAGTGTCTGAACTAACCTGCCAATTATGAGGGCAAGCGCCGCAAAAGGGAGGACAAGAAGCCCTCTATCAAAGTGCGTATAGAGGAATAGACTTTTTACTTGACCCACGATGAAATCTGTTACGCCTGTCCACCACGAGGATCATTTGAATTTATTCGGCTCCAACGCGACGCACTGCATAATCAACATCAAATGATCGGGCGATGTCATTTTTTTCATCGCAGGAATTGTCGAAAAGCATAGCCGTCGCAACAGCTACGGGTTCGTAATGCGATCGAACTTCAGAGCGTTGTATCATGAAAATCCGCTAAATCCATTTTTCTTGCCGGGAGTGACCATGAGCCGAATCCTGACCGCATTATTGCTCAGTCTTTTTGCTGTCTGCGCCAATGCCATCAACTGGGAGGCCAGCATCACCAACACCAACACGCCGCTGCTCGATAGCGATATCCAGGCGGCGCTGAGCAGGGGTATCAGTCCCAATTTCGCCAACACGTTTCCGGGTCGGCAGTACGGCATCAGTGTTCTGCTGGACACCCATACCCTCCCGCAATTGAATGGCGATCTCGTCTATATCGCGCTCGGGCTCTCCCACCGTCTGAGCAACGGCGCGCTCGAGCTCCCGGTGGGGCGTTTCAGCGATGTGGTCATTCTGCCCCAGGGCAGCACGGCGGAAGCGCGGAAGGAAATCATTACCCAGAAGCTGACTGCTCTGGCCGGCAGTTTCTCCCCGGCCATGATGCAGAACAAGGCGGCTTTCGATCAGGCGAAATCCTCGGCCCCCCGGCCCATTGGACATTGGTCCGAATGGCCGGACTACCATCCGCCCGCTGCGGGAACGCCCGGCGGCGGGAAATAGTCCGGAAAGGTTCGGGGCTGGCAAGCCAGGCCGGGTCAATCCGAGCGGTGATCCAAACTGGCCTGCCTGCTGAAATGGTCGATCACCACCGACCCGACCAGGTCGCCCTCGACATTGATGGCTGTACGCACGGCGTCAATCAGCCGATCGACCGGCAGCAGGATGGCAATGGCCTCAATTGGCAGGCCCACCGACTGCAACACCATGATCATGGTGACCATGCCGGCACTGGGTAACCCCGGCGCGCCGATCGAGGCCAGAATCGCCATCAGGCAGACTACGCCTTGCTGTAACACGTTAAGGTCGATGCCGGCCAGATTGGCCACGAACAGGGCGGCGCCTGCCTCATAGAGTGCCGTGCCGTCCATGTTCACGGTGGCGCCCAGGGGGAGAATGAATTTGGCAATACGCGGCGCCACGCGCAAGTGCTCCCGGGCCACCCGCATCGTTACCGCCAGTGTCGCGGAGCTGGAACAGGTCGCGAAAGCCGTCAGCAGCGCCTCCTGTATGCTTCTGAAAAAGCCCCAGGGCTTGGTCCCGGTCGTCAGAAGCAGAATGCCCGGAAACACGATCAGCCCGTGCGCGAACAAACCGCCCATGGTAACGGCAATGAATAGGGCGAGGTTGGCGAACAACCCTGCCTGTTGCGTTGCAACCAGGTGTGCAAGTAAGGCAAAAACGCCAACGGGGGCAATCCGCATGATCCAGTCCACCATCACCAGAACCACTTCCAGTACCTCGCTGAGCAAGTTACGAAGCGCGTCGGCCCCTTCGCCCCGCCGGGCAATCGACAGCCCCAGCAGCAAGGCGAAAATGACCGTCGGCAGGACGGCGCCCTCCGCCATGGCCTTGACTGGGCTGACGAAAATACTGCGTAAAAACGTGTGCAGAAATTCCGGCAGAGTCAGGTTGTCGGGCCGGTTCATGCTGCTCATCGCCTGATCAAAAAGATTGATTTGCAGCCCTTTGCCCGGCTCGAAAACATTCATCAGGATCAGCCCGAGCACCGCCGCCAACGCCGTGGTACCCAAATAGTAGATCAGGGTCGATCTCCAGATGCGCCCGGAATGCTCATGCCCGCCCAGGCTGGCAACGCCTGAAGCCACGGAGGTGAAGACCAGCGGGATGAGCACCATTTTGAGCAGGTCGACAAACAGCCCGCCCGTCAACTGCAGCACCGGCAGCAGAGATTGTTGCTCGGGACTGTCGGACCCCTGGTGATTCAGGTAGGCTCCCGCCAGCGCACCAAAAACGGCCGCCGCGAGAATCTGGACGTTGAGGCTGGGAAGCCGCATTGGAGTCAAGGCAAATCAGACAAGGGAACCCTGGTCAATCAATCATTCTGCAGCTCTACGGTTCCCTGGACGGTGACGGTCACCGACTGCTCCCCTGCCTCGATGGCGGGTGGTGCGGCCATAACGTCCATCGCCATAGCCCGGGCGCCAGGACGGAACGGCGGTGGAGTAGCGCCGCCGGTATTCACCTCCAGGGCGACCACCCGGTAGCGCTTGCGGCCCAGCTCCCGGGTAACCAGCTCGGCGCGCTGCTGGAAGGCTTTCAAAGCCTCTCTCATCAGCCGGTCCTCGGTAATCCGCAAAATTTCCGGCGAAACCTGGTAATTGATCGATTCAACCTTCAGGGTCTTTTGCAGTTCACCGATCAGATGGCTGAGCTTCTGGGTATTTTTGCTCTCCAGCCGGATGGATTGCTGGACGCTCCAGCCGGTCACTTTCTGGTTTTGATAGGTGGGAAAGGTCTGATAATCGAGCGTCTGAGCCGTGATCTCCGGCACTTTCCTGGCCAATTCAATGGCGGCACTGATGGCCTTGTTGACTTCGGCCGCTAGGGGTTCGGCCGAGGGTCCCTCGCTCCGGTTGAACAGCACGGCAACCAGAATGTCGTTCGCGGCTTTGCCCTGCGCCGACGCGCTCAGGTTGACTCGGTCGTAGGTCAAGGGAGTTTCGGCGGCATGGGCCATAGGGGTTTGGATCAGTAAAATTAAGACCAGAACCGAAATCCAGCACTTGGATTGCATTATTTTCTCCGCAAGTGAAGGGGCGTAATGATGACGGAAAGACACTGGACAACCCCGCAGAGGCTGCCCAAGCTCAGTGTCCAGACGGGCAGGATCAGGGTGGGTCGTTCAGTTATCCTCGAGGCTTACTTTAGCGAGTATGCTCAGCAAGGTTTTTGTCTTGCCCTAGCCGAACATCCAGACGAATGCTTCGCGGTGATCTATTGCTTGACAGTCGTCCCGTTCGTAATCCGTGACCAGACCAGCATTGTCCAGCGCCTTAATACCGTCCTCGTTAACACTGAACGCCAGCTTGTCCAGCATGGGCTTGTGCCACAACTGCCCAATATCCAAAAGGAGCACGTCGTAATATCCATTCGGCATCTCGATGCGGGTGGGCCAATGACCGTGCATTTGATGAAATTTCTGAACAGTCTTGGCCAGACTCCATGCCATGCGCGACCCGGGACCTACGGTTACCCTCACACTCATGTCCTCTTCGAGTTCGATTAAGTCTCGCCAAACCTTGCCATAAACCCTGGCGCGATTCGGACCCTGTTTGGTAAAAACGACGTTTTTGAAGCTTGGGTAATGTATGCTTTCAACAAGGCGCCGCGTTCCCTGATGAAAAGCCTCCCTCGAAATCCTTGCGCGAAATATATAGTCACTTCCCCCGGCAGTCACGATCGGCCCCAGTTCAGGCATATACTCAGCCCGGAGCGCATCCAGATCGCCTTTCACCCGCGCCCTGACCGTCAGCATGCCGCTCACCAGATCTTCTGGCTTCTCGACCACACTGAAAAACCCGCATGAACTGAATATCCACATAATCGTGTCTCTCCGTTTAACGATGCGCATGGTCGCTTCTGTTGAGGAGCGAAGTCAAGCCGGGCGTTTTACGCTTTTCATTCCTGCATGGACAACACTGAATCTAAGGAAGGATGGAGGCTCAACATCGATCCACACTGATCTCGGCAACCACGTGCCGACTGGCTGACGGAATCAGCCTTAGATCGACTGCATTGCGATGCCACTCATCCCGGAGAAGGATACTCCGGGTTTAACCCGTCACTCGCTCGCCGTGGCTGGCTTGGATTCGGTTTTGGCGTCGGTGCTGGCCCCGCCACTTGCGTCGGATGACGCAGTGCTGGCAGCGGCAGCAACAGGGGCAGAGTCCCCGCCGGCGAGATTCTTTTTCTTGTCCTGGCTGCCCTTGAAGTCGGTTTCGTACCAACCACCGCCCTTGAGACGGAATCCGGCGGCGGAGACCAGTTTGGACAGTTCCAGATCGCCGCAGGTGGGGCATTCCTTCAAGGGATCGTCAGAAAGTTTCTGAAAGGCTTCCAGTTCATGGCCGCAGGATTTGCACTGGTATTCATAGATAGGCATGGAAATCTCCGAGGAAAAAAATCAACGACGGAACGAGGTAGGGGGCCTTGGCGAGTTTTTCAAGCACGCATTCCAGGCCTATTCGCACATAATGGCGGCATTTTACATGGGGGAAGACTGGCGACCGATGGAGAACGGAACTCAAGATGAATGACAGGGTGCTCAGGCCGGCGGTGGGTGTAGGAGGCGTGGTGCTGGATGCCGAAGGACGAGTCCTGCTGGTTCGGCGGAAACATCCGCCGCAAGCGGGTTTGTGGCACATCCCCGGCGGCCGGCTGGAGGCAGGTGAAACTCTGGCTGAATGCTGCCGCCGCGAGGTGCTGGAAGAAACAGGCATTCGGGTGACCCCCGGCCCGATCATCGCGGTCGCCGACCGGGCCATCGAAGGGTTTCACTACATCATCATCGATTTTCTTGCCGAACTGACACCTGACTCGCCCCGGCAACCCTTTCACTCCTCCGACGCCGCGGATGCCAGTTGGGTCCACCCCCAGGCACTCGGCGCCTATCCCTTGGTGGAAGGACTGGATGCCGTCATCCGGGCCGCAAAAGAGAGGAGGCTGGCGGCCGGGCTGGCGGCGGGAACGGATTGTCCATGGTTGTATGTGCCGGAATCCCCGCTAGGGGCAAGATAATCGTCCGGGGTGTGAAACTTGGGTACGCGCGGCCTGACTAAGCCTCACTTCTAAGACAGTCGCGCGGGCGGCCGGCAACTCTATAAAACTCAAAACTACAAACTTATGGCAACGTACTTTACTGATTTCGGCGGTATTGGCCCAGGCGATTTCCTTCCGGCCGTCCATGCCGGTCACGGCGAAAGCGGCGGCCTGGTGGGGTGGGTGGATCATTTGCTGGCAACGCTGACCAGCGATACCCCTAGAGCCTGGAATTTGCTCGGCGGCATTGAAGTCATGGGCGAGAATATCCACCCGCTGCTGGTGCATTTCCCCATCGCATTTCTGACCGGTTTCCTGCTGGTCGAATGGTTTGGCCTAGTATTCAAGAGACTAGGCGCCCGACAACTGGCAAGTGGGCTGCTTTATCTCGGCGCGGCCAGCGCGGTCCTGACGGCCATCTTTGGCCTGATCGCGGCGGAATCGGTGCCGCATGGCGCCCTGGTTCATGAAATCATGGAATGGCACATGCGGGCCGGGCTAACCGTGGCCTCGCTCTCGGTAGTGCTGGCGATATGGCGAGCCATCGGGGGTATCCCGACATCGACCATGACCCAGGTGTTGAGCCTGCTCGTCACGGTGATCATGGCGGTAGTCCTGTTCCTTGGCGCCGACCTGGGCGGGATGATGGTATACAAGCATGGCGTTGGCGTTCAGAGCCTCCAGGAGCAAAGCCAGGAAGGACATCAGCACCATCATCTGCATGGCGGAGCGGAATAATCCGGGACAGGTTCGGTTCATGCGTATGGGTGGGCGGATCAGTCTGTAGTTTTTCGCGGAAGCCACTCACCGCTTCGCTGCGATCTCAGCCAAGATACGCTTGTCCCCGCCTGATGACATCGGTCTGCTGAGGGAACCTAACCCGGGGGATTCTCCCGAGCAGCACGATGCGCCGGGTGCCTTTGGCAGAACTGAGCTCGGTCATTTCGACCGGTTCCGTGCTACCTGGCTCTTCTCCATTGAGCTTGATGCCCCGGTAATCGAGATTCAGTTGCAAGGGCCTGGCTGTCAACCAGGTTTCGGGTTGGGCCAGGATGTCTTCCATCCGGCGCAGACTTTCCTCCAAACCAAGTTCCATCTTGCCGTACCGCCCCAACTCGGCGTCAATGGCCGCTATCTCTGCTTCCAGTGCGGCCGCTCCGGAACCCGGCTGCCCCATGATGTCCTCTACCGAGGCGTGCCGGGACTGACCCGAGTGCAGTGCCTCGAGCCTGGCCCGCAACAGGTGGCGTTGCCGGACCAGGTCGCCCCGGCCGGTCTTGGTGGCCAGCATCTGCTCCTGAGCCCTCCGCACCAGAAAATCGAAGGCACGCCGCTTGAGTTCCCGGCGAGTCCGGCGCTCGGTGGCCGCCGGCGCCAGATACTGGTGATTGCCAAAACTGACCGCCGTCTGCAGCACATCACGCTTCAACATCTCGCCGTCCAGTTCCATGCCCAACACGCTGTGCTCACGTTGCGTCATGGTGAGCAGTCCGAAAATGTCATCCGGGAGCGGGCGGACGGCTCCGGACAGATAGTCCCTGACCGTCCAGAACCGGGTGAGTGTGTCGTTCAAATGATCTGCTGACACAAAGACGGCGCGGAGGCGCCGGTCGGTGCCATAGTGGCCCGGGCTGATCTCCACGGCTGGAGGCAGTTCGTCGATCAACTGGATCACGTGCTGCACCGCTTTGGTGACCGGAACACGCAGGCGCTTGCGGTATTTCCCCAGCGCCCGCAGCCTACGGTCGGTGCCATCGACGGCGCGCTCGATCGCGGCATCGATCAGCGCCGCCGGCAGTCGCCCGGCACCCTCTTCCGTAAGTTTGCCAAAGAGCCCGCTGAGAAAATGCCTCATAGCGCCATCCTCGTTATGGAGCGCAATCGGGTCGCGATAGCGCCTGCTGCCACCGCCCGGCACGGGGGTGTACCTCCAACAACGTGGATGGGGCAAGACGGAGACGGTTCCGCGCATATCAGCCTGGTCCGATTTTGCTGGCTTCCACAGGCGCCACTTTCCAGATTTTCTCGCAATACTCCCTAATCGCCCGGTCCGAGGAGAATTTGCCGGAGCCAGCCGTATTGAGGATGGCGAGCCGGGACCAGTGTTCGGCATCGTGCCAGACGCCGTCGATATAGTCTTGACAGGCCACGTAAGCGGCATAGTCGGCCAGTACGAGGAACGGGTCCTGTTGCGTCAGGTTCTCGACCAGAGGACGGAATATTTCCCGGTCGCCGCCGGAAAAATGCCCCGAGCCGATCAGCCCCAGCACTTCCTGTAACTCCGGGTTCACTGCCGCGATATTCGCGGGGTGGTACCCTGCGCGCCGGGTTCGTTCCACCTCTTCCGCAGTCATGCCGAACAGAAAGAAGTTTTCCGGCCCGACTTCCTCGCGAATCTCCACATTGGCGCCGTCGAGGGTGCCGACGGTCAGCGCGCCATTCATGGTGAATTTCATGTTGCCGGTACCCGAAGCCTCCATGCCCGCCGTGGAGATTTGCTCGGAAAGATCGGCGGCTGGATAGATCCAGCGGCTGTTCTTGACGTTGAAATCGGGCAGAAACACGACCTTGATCTGGCCATTGATGTCCGGATCGGCATTCACCACGTCAGCGATGGAGTTGATCAGCTTGATGATGAGTTTGGCCATCCGGTAGCCCGGCGCCGCCTTGCCACCGAAGATGAACGTGCGCGGCGGAAGATCAAGACCGGGATTGCGCTTCAGGCGCAGATAGCGGGTCACCATATGGAGCGCATTGAGATGCTGGCGTTTGTATTCGTGGATGCGCTTCACCTGGACGTCGAACAGCGAGAGCGGGTCGACCCGAACCCCGGTCTTCCGGTGAATGTGTAGCGCGAGCGCCGCCTTGTTCATGACTTTGATACGCTGCCATTCCAAACGAAAGGCCGCATCCTCGGCATACGGGACGAGTTCGCGCAGCCGAGTCATGTCGGTCAACCAATCCGGACCGACGGTGGCATCGAGCAAACCGGCCAGCCGGGGATTGATGAGCGCCACGAAGCGACGCGGTGTGACGCCGTTGGTCACGT
>JAJRDJ010000339.1 GCA_028678445.1 Methylococcaceae bacterium | reverse complement strand
TGGCATCCCTGATAGCCGGGGCGGGTATTGCCGGCATACCGGAAGCGGGTCTGATCGTGTTGCCGCTGGTCCTGAGCGCGGCGGGCCTACCGGAAACCGTCGTCGCCGCGGCGATTCCGCTGATTGCCCCTATCGACTGGGTCATTGCCCGACTGCGTTCCGCCGTGAATGTCCTGAGCGACATGCTGGTAGCGATCCTGCTGGACGCTTGGGATCGGCGCTCGCCTTCGGGCTGAACCTGAATATAGGCGAGGGGTTCTCGCCCAAACAAAAGGGGCGTATCAATCGCCCCCTTTGCTGGATTACCGGCTGGATGAACGAAGCCGTGCTTACTCCTCGATGGCCACAGCCTTGATGCTAAGCCGCACGCGGCCTTGGCGGTCAATTTCCAGTACCTTCACCCGAACGATATCGCCCTCGGCCAGCTTGTCGCTGACGCGCTCGACGTGCTCGTCGGAGATTTGCGAGATATGCACCAGCCCGTCCTTCCCGGGTAGAACCGTCACGAAAGCGCCGAAATCCATCAGGCGGGCTACCTTGCCTTCATAGATTTTCCCGACTTCCACTTCGGCGGTGATCGCCTCGATGCGCTGACGGGCCGCGTCGCCCGCTTCCCGGTCCACGGAGGCCACCTTCACCACGCCGTCATCGGTGATATCGATGCTGGCGCCAGTCTCCTCGGTGATGGCGCGGATGGTGGCACCGCCCTTGCCGATCACGTCGCGAATCTTGCTGGGATCGATGCTGAAACTGATGATGCGTGGGGCATAGTCGGACATTTCCTGGCGCGGTGCCGGCAGCGCCTCCGCCATCTTACCAAGGATGTGCAAACGGCCTTCCTTGGCCTGCTCCAATGCCTTGTGCATGATTTCGGAGGTGATACCATCGATCTTGATATCCATCTGTAGGGCGGTGATGCCATCTTTCGTACCGGCGACTTTGAAGTCCATGTCGCCCAGATGATCTTCGTCGCCCATGATGTCGGACAGGACAGCATAGCGCTCGCCTTCCTTGATCAGTCCCATGGCGATGCCGGCCACCGGCGCGAGCGTCGGAACGCCCGCATCCATCAATGCCAGGCTCGAACCGCACACAGATGCCATAGAACTGGAACCGTTGGATTCAGTGATTTCCGACACCACGCGGATCACGTAGGGAAACTCATCCTGGTCTGGTATCACCGCCTGCACCCCGCGCTTGGCAAGACGGCCATGGCCGACCTCCCGCCGTTTGGGCGAACCGATCATGCCGATTTCGCCGACGCAGTAGGGCGGGAAGTTATAGTGAAACAGGAAGGTTTCCTTGTATTCGCCCTCGATCGCATCGACAACCTGGGCATCACGGCCGGTGCCCAGCGTGGCCACTACCAGCGCCTGGGTTTCACCCCGCGTGAAGAGTGCTGAACCATGGGTGCGCGGCAGTACACCGGTGCGAATGCTGATGGGCCGCACGGTCGCGAGATCACGGCCATCGATACGCTTGGATTCATTCAGTATCCGCGCACGAACGCCGTCATACTCCAACTGCTCGATGATGGCCTTAACCGCGCTCGGCTTATGCAGACCATCAACGGTGAGCGCCTCGATAGCCAGCTTGCGGGCTTCCTTCAAGGCCAACTGCCGGGCCTGCTTATCGGCAATCTGGTAACCGGCCAGAATGGCGGCACCCGCATGCTCGCTCACAGCCTTGACCAGTGCCTCGTCTTGGGTCGGTGCCGCCCAGTCCCAAGGCTTTACGCCAATCTCATTGGCCAATTCGCGGATCGCGGTGATAGCCACCTGCATCTGCTCATGTCCGAAAATCACGGCGCCCAGCATTTCGTCTTCCGACAACATGTCGGCTTCGGACTCGACCATCAGCACGGCATGCTCGGTGCCCGCTACGACCAGATCGAGCAGGGAATCGTCGAGCTCGGTGGCTGTCGGGTTCAGTACGTATTGCTCATCGATGAACGCCACTCGCGCCGCGCCGATCGGACCATTGAAGGGCATGCCCGACAGCGTCAGGGCGGCCGAGGCGCCAATCAGGGCGGGAATATCGGGATCGATCTCCGGGTTCAAGGACATCACCGTCGCGGTGATCTGTACCTCATTGGTAAATCCTTCCGGGAACAGCGGACGAACAGGACGATCAATCAGACGGGCGGTCAAGGTTTCCTTTTCGGACGGACGGCCTTCGCGCCGGAAGAATCCACCCGGAATCTTGCCAGCCGCGTACGCCTTTTCCTGATAATCCACGCGCAGTGGAAAAAAGTCGGTGTCAGGAGAGGACTCCTTCTTTCCGACCGCGGTGACGAGGACCACGGTGCCCGCCATGTCGACCAGGACCGCGGCATCGGCCTGACGAGCGATTTCGCCTGTTTCCAGAGTAACCTGGTGTTCGCCGTACTTGAACTGTTTCCGGATTGGTTTCACAACAATACCTTCAAAATAACGAATTAACGACGCAGACCCAGCCTTTCAATCAGCGTCTTGTAACGATCGGCATCCTTCTGCTTGAGGTAATCAAGCAGTTTCCTGCGCTGACTGACCAAACGCAGCAGCCCACGACGCGAGTGGTGATCTTTTTTGTTCTGAACAAAATGGGGGGTGAGGTGGTTGATACGGGCGGTCAGCAGAGCAACCTGTACTTCGGGCGAACCTGTATCATTGTCAGCGCGCCGATAGTCTTTTACGACAGCGCTTTTTTCAACAGCGGTATAAGGCATCTTCAACTCCTGAAATCTCGGACTATTAGTAAACTTACAATTTTAACTTTCAAGGCCCCTATTTATCAATCAAAAGCCTTCTCTCAACAGTGGGGTTCCGGGAATAAAAACCCACCAGACGCGCTCTGCTGCTAGGGGTTTCTGAGCATCCGCCGTGGACCGATACGCCCATCCTCGAGCACCTCCCCAAGCCCCAGAAAACCGGCCAATCTGCCGTAAAGCCGGACGCAGCCCTGCACGGGTGCTTGCGGCACAAACAGTGGATTGCCATGGCTCGCCTGGATGCTCATCTCCTCATTAAGCTCCACAGCGGGCAGGTGGGCCACCAGCGTATCAATGGGTAGCAACAAGGCCTCACGACCCTCTTCCGTGAGGGCGGCCAGGCGATCCATCGTGCAAGCGGCCCCGACGTCCAGTGCGCCCAAGGCCGTGCGGCGCAGCATTTCGACATGACCGCCACAGCCGAGGACCCTGCCGATATCCTCGGCGAGCGTGCGGATATAGGTGCCCTTCGAGCAATGCACATCCAGAACCAGCGAGGTGGCGTCGAACCCCAGAAGGCGCAGCGCATAAATCGCTATGGGCCGGGCTTGCCGCTCGACCTCGATCCCCTGCCGGGCCAAGTTGTACAGCCTCTGACCCTGGTGTTTGAGCGCCGAATACATCGGGGGTACCTGAACGCCCGCGCCGCGAAAGCCGTCCAGGACTGCCGCAAGACCACTTGCGGTCAGCGCCGGCACGGGCCGGGTGACGGTGATAGTGCCTTCGCTATCAGCCGAGTCGGTTTCGGCGCCGAGCCGGATGCGCACCTGATAGCGCTTATCCGCATTCAGCCAATAACTGGAAAGCTTGGTCGCCTCGCCAAGACAAATAGGCAATAGCCCACTGGCAAGGGGATCGAGGCTGCCGGTATGGCCGGCCTTCCGAGCCCGAAACAAGCGTCTGGCTTTCTGCAGCGAGGCATTCGAGGAATAGCCACTGGACTTGTCCAGCAGGAACACGCCGTTGATGGCGCGAAATTCCGGACGGCTGCCACTCATTCCGGGGTACTGTCCTCGGCGGGGTGATCGCTATCGTGGGTCAATCCATGCAGCAGGGAATCCATCCTCATACCCCGCTCTATCGAGTCATCGTAGGCAAAGCGGAGTTCCGGAAGCACGCGTATGCGAATGCGTTTGCCGAGCTGCCGCCTGAGTTCGGGGACGAAGTCGGCGAGCCGCTTGATGCATTTATTCGGCGGCAGTTGCGCCGCCAGAAAACTTACGTACAGCTTGGCCACGGCGAGATCGCGGCTCAGCTCCACATCACTGAGCGTGATCATGCCAAGCTCCGGATCCTTAATCTGGGTCCGGATCAGATCGGCCATCTCGCGCTGTATCTGCGCGGCGACGCGGTCGCTGCGACTGAACTCCCTGGCCATCAGCTAGGCACCTGAACCTTTTCGAATACCTCGATCTGATCACCAACCTTGATATCGTTATAGTTCTTGACGCCCATACCGCACTCCATGCCGGCCTTGACCTCGGCGGCGTCATCCTTGAAACGGCGCAACGAATCGAGCTGGCCTTCAAAAATAACCACGTTGTCGCGCAACACCCGGATAGGCAGGTTACGCTTCACGAAACCTTCCGTGACCATGCAGCCGGCGATTGCGCCGAACTTCGGATGGCGGAATACATCGCGCACCTCGGCATTGCCGACGATTTGCTCGCGGAATTCCGGCTCCAGCATGCCCTTCAGGGACTTCTTGATCTCGTCGATGGCCTCGTAAATAATGCTGTAGTAGTGCAGGTCGATGCCCCGCTCCTCGATCATCTTGCGCGCTCCGGCATCGGCCCTGACATTGAAGCCGATGATGATGGCGTTCGAGGCCAGCGCCAGATTGGCGTCCGATTCATTGATACCACCGACGCCACCACCGATGACCTTGACCTTCACCTTGTCCGTGGACAGATCGGTCAGCGAACCGCGCAGCGCTTCGAGACTGCCCTGGACATCGGCCTTGATGATCAGATTGAGATCGACGCTCTCGTCGGTGGTCTCCATGCGCTCGAAAATATTTTCGAGCTTCAACGCCTGCTGTTCGGCCAGCTTGCTGGAACGCAGTTTCTCCTCGCGTTGGGTTGCGATTTCGCGGGCCTTGCGCTCGTCCGCCACGACGATGAATTCATCGCCGGCATTCGGGGCGCCGGAAAGACCCAGAACCTCTACGGGACAAGAGGGTCCGGCTTCCTTCACCGGTTTGCCGTTTTCGTTGAACATGGCGCGTACGCGGCCAAATTCCATACCGCAGAGCAAGAAGTCGCCCTTCTTGAGATGTCCCTGCTGAATGAGGATGTCGGCTACCGGGCCGCGGCCCTTTTCCAGTTTGGATTCCAGCACCACCCCCGTCGCTGGTATGTAATGCGCTGCCTTGAGTTCCAGTACTTCCGCCTGCAGCAGAATGGCGTTCAGCAAGTCATCGATGCCCTGTCCGGTTTTTGCCGAAACCTCGACGAACTGACAATCGCCGCCCCACTCTTCGGGAATGACATTGAAATTGGTCAGTTCATGCTTGACCTTTTCGGGGTCTGCCTCCGGCTTGTCGATCTTATTGACTGCCACCACGATCGGCACCCCCGCCGCGCGGGAATGATCGATCGCCTCGCGGGTCTGCGGCATAACGCCGTCATCCGCGGCGACGACCAGCACCACGATGTCCGTGGCCTGGGCGCCGCGGGCACGCATGGCGGTAAATGCCGCGTGGCCCGGCGTATCCAAGAACGTCACCTTGCCCTGGCTGGTTTTGACTTGGTAAGCACCAATATGCTGGGTGATGCCGCCCGCCTCGCCTGCCGCCACCCGGCTCTTGCGGATGAAGTCCAGCAGTGAGGTCTTCCCGTGATCGACGTGACCCATGATCGTAACAACCGGCGCCCGGGGCGTCTGCTCGGCCTGGGCGGCAAGACCCAGGGTCGCGATGATTTCAGCTTCCAGAACATCCTCGACTTGCCTGACTACCGTGTGGCCCATTTCTTCGACAACCAGCGTCGCCGTGTCCTGATCCAGTACTTGATTGATGGTCGCCATGACACCCATTTTCATCAGCGCCTTGATCACCTCGGTCGCCTTGACCGACATGCGCTGGGCGAGATCGGCGACGGAGATGGATTCCGGAATCATCACTTCACGCACCACCGGCCCGGTGGGTTTTTCAAAGCCATGTCGGGATTCTGGCATAACAGCCGCCCGGCCAGTCTTGAGTTTCTTCTTGACCCTGGACTTGGACCGCAGGCTGTCGTTACCAAACCCCTCGACGGATCTCTCGCGCTCCTTCCTTTTTATGCGACGCGCATCCTCCTCGGCGCCGGCCCGCGCTTCGAGAGGGGGTGTCACGGCAGTTTTCGACGGCTCTATCACCGCGACGGGCTCGGGCTTGTACCGGATAACCGGTTCAATTTCCGCTTCCTCGAGCTCGGGTTCACCCGCCTCCAGGCGTCTTTGCTCTTCCCGCTTCCTGGCCTCGTCAAGCTGGCGTTGCTGCTCGGCGGCCACTCTTTCGATTTCCTCGCGGCGCAAACGCTCCAGCTCCTCGGCCTTGCGCTGTTCCTCCTCCTGAAGCGCCAGCTGCCGGGCCTGTATCTCGGCCTCGCGCCGCTGCTGCTCTTCGAGAGCCTGGCGCGCCTGCTCTACCGCATGACGCTGCTCACTCGTTTCTGGCAATTCGCTACGCTTGACGTAGGTCCGTTTTTTGCGCACTTCCACACTGATGGTCTTGACGCCCTTTCCAGCTGCGGCCTTGCCCTGCTTGAGCTCACTGACGGTGCGCCGCTGCAGCGTAACTCGCTTGGGATTGGTTAAATCCTCACCCTCGACCTTGCCATGGCTTTGCCGCAGGAAACCGAGGAACCTTAGTTTCTCCCTATCCGTGAGCAGTTCGTCCGCACCACTTTTTTCCAGCCCTGCCTCACTCAATTGATTCAGCAGCCGCTCTAGCGGGATGCCGACCACTTCAGCGAGTTGCCGTACTGTTAAATCGCTCATACTAAGCCTCTGCTCATCCGCATTCGGTTAACTTTCCACAAACCAGGGCCGGCGGGCGACCATGATCAACTGCCCGGCCCTTGCCTCGTCCATTCCCTCGACTTCCATCAATTCGTCGATCGACGACTCAGCGAGATCCTCGGCTGTGGTCACCCCTCTCGCGGCCAGTGCGAAAGCCGTCTGCCGGTCCATGCCCTCGATACTCAGGAGGTCATCAGCGGGTTCGGTGGATTCCAATTTTTCCTCGGTAGCGATCGCATTGATCAGCAAGGTGTCGCGTGCACGATTACGGAGCTCCTCGACAATGTCCTCATCGAATTCTTCGATTTCTAGCAATTCCTTGGCCGGTACATAAGCCAGCTCCTCGACCGTCGAAAAGCCTTCCCGCACCAGAATATCGGCTACACTTTCATCCACATCAAGCTGGTCGACAAAGGCCAGGACCAGTGTTTCCGTCTCCTGCTCGCTTTTTTCCTCGGCCTGCGTTTCGCTCATCACATTCAGCGTCCAGCCCGTCAGTTCCGACGCCAGTCGCACATTCTGGCCGCCGCGACCAATAGCCATGGAGAGATTCTCATCCGAGACAGCGATATCCATGGAGTGCCTATCCTCGTCCATGACGATAGAGACAATCTCGGCGGGCGACATGGCATTCACAACGAACTGGGCCTCGTTCTCGTTCCAGAGAATGATGTCGACTCGCTCGCCGGCTAGTTCGTTCGAGACGGCCTGCACCCGTGAGCCACGCATACCCACGCAGGCACCGACGGGGTCAAGGCGGGGATCATTGCTGCGGACGGCGATCTTGGCCCGCACCCCCGGATCGCGGGCAGCACCGACGATTTCGATGATGCCTTCGCTCACCTCGGGAACTTCGAGCCGGAACAAGGCCACGATCAGATCGGGTGAAGTGCGCGTGACGAACAACTGGGGTCCGCGAATCTCAGGACGCACCTCCTTCAGGTAACCGCGCAGGCGATCGCCCGAGCGCACAGCCTCACGGGGTATCATTTCCTCACGCGAGATGTAAGCCTCGACATTGTTACCCAGATCAAGGAAGACATTGCCCCGCTCGACGCGCTTGATGATGCCGGTCACCAGTTCCCCGACCCGATCCTTGTACGCCTCGACCACCTTGCGACGCTCGGCGTCGCGGACGCGCTGCACGATGACCTGCTTGGCGGTCTGCGCCTCGATGCGACCAAACTCGATCGAGTCCATCGGTTCCTGCACGTAGTGACCCACCTCGGCGTTGCCGAAACGCTTCAGCGCCTCGTCCAGTGTAATTTCCAATTCGGGATTAAACGCTTCTTGCTGAGAGGCGGCCTCGGACTCCAGCACCAGCCAGCGCCGGAAGGTTTCGTAATCCCCGGTCTTGCGGTCGATCTTTACAGTGGCGTCGATGCGGTTCTCATGGCTCTTGACGGTCGCAATCCTTAGCGCGTCCTCTATCGCGGCAAAGACGATCTCTTTCTCCATATCCTTTTCGTGGGAAAACGCATCCACCACCAGCAGGATTTCTTTATTCGCCATGGCGTCATCCTTTCAATAAAGTTAGTTATCAAACTCAGGCGCCAACCGCGCCTTTTCTATCAGCTCGAAGGGAATACGGAAGCTCTTCTCATCTTCCAGCAACAGGACATCCTGCCCCTCGACACCCTGCAGGCGCGCCTTGAACCGGCGCCGCCCTTCCAGGGGCCGCGACAACTGCAAACGGACCCAATCACCCTTGAAGCGATCGAAATGTTCCAGCTCAAACAGCGGGCGATCCATGCCCGGCGAGGAAATCTCCAACTGGTAGCGCCCGCGGATGGGATCTTCCACATCCAGCACACCGCTGATCTGGTAACTGACCTTCGAGCAATCTTCCAGCTTAATGCCGTCCGGACCATCGATGTAGATACGGAGAACGCGCTGGTGGCCGTCGAATTCCACGCCAACCAGCTCGTATCCCATGCCCTGCACGACTGGCTCAATCAGCTTAACCAGCCCATTACGCGCCCGCATCAACCACCTCTCAAACTCCCCAATAAAAAAATGGGCACAAGGCCCATCGTCTTATTCATTATTCCTATAAAACCAAAAAACGCCCCGAGGGGCGAATTTCAAACGGACTACAGGTAGACTCAAACCAAAATTCACCAACGCCGATCTAACTGCAGCAACTATACCATGATGCCCCAGGAAATTGGAACTTCAGCGTCTCTCGTGACAAATATCGATTTGGGCTTTTGGGTGGCCATAACCCGTCAGGCAGAAGCGCACCAGGCGTGGCCTCCAGCTGCATAAGTCAGCAACAGGGTACATTGCGACGGGAGCGGGCAATATTCCATCCTTATTGGCGGTCAAATCGCCCGAACTCTCACCACTCCCAACTCCGCGCCCCAATCAAGCAGCATTTGCCTTAACGATCATCGCGGGTCCCCTCGCCTGCAATCAGGGGCTGACAAAGGCCGCGTTTAAACGATGCTGGCAGAGTAGGATCTTCCCCTACTGTACTCTCTTGATTTCCGGGCTTGCGCTGCCGGTGCGTCCTGTAAGCGCAGCGCCAAACTGACTAACGATCATGGTGGTTGCCGCCATCCCGAATCATGAAAGAGGCTGGGAGTGGAAGGTGGCGGTTTAGGCCCCCAATGCTTTTGGCGGCTCGACCCGGTGGCTAACGTGACACACCGGACTGACTCGCACCCCGGATTGATTCCCTGGAGAGCGCACGCTAACCAGGCCCTTGGCGATTTATCGCCGTCAGGCACATCTCGTTCCGGCATCCGCCACCATTCGCCCCTGAGTGTCAAGCGACAGGAGTTGGTATGTAACTGGTAGCACGGTACAAACGCGTCATCGATCTCGACGTCCATCAGACGCAAATAACCGACTGCGCGTTGATCGAGGAGCCTGATGGCACTACGCGCATCGAGGGCGGCAGTCCGGTGCTTTCAAATGGGATCGTCGGGCACTAGCGCATTGGGTTGCCTCGCTCAAGCTTGACGCCATCGTGATGGAAAGCACCAGCATCAACTGGAAGTGCCCGTCCGCGACACGGGAAGCGGTGGTCAATGCGCGACACGTCAGGCCTGTGCCAGGCCGCAAGAAGGACGCGGGTGACGCCCACTGGCTGACGACCTTGACGGGGGCCGGGCTGTTGCGCGGCTCGGGGGTGTGCCGCCAGCCACGCGGCGGGAACGGCGCCTTATGGCACGCCAGCGGCAGCAGCGAGTCGGCCAACTGGCAGCGAAACGATAGAGCTGATAAACAGGCTGTGTCATGGCTATTGCCTGATGACCAATCATTACCCTCTGCTGATCGAGACCCCTGACGGCAATCTGTCCAGAGACATGCGGCAACTCAACGGGGTGTTCACCCAGGTGTCGAATCGACGGCAACGGCGGAGCGGCCATTTGTTTCAGGGCCGGTTCAAGGGAGTTCTGGTGGTTAAGGACTCCTGCCTGCTGCAGTTGACCAGGCATGTGGTAGTCAACCCGGTCCAGGTGGGCATGGTTCATGAGCCGGCCGAATGGCCGTAGAGCAGTTTTCGCGCCATGACTCGGAATAGCGGACTCGCCCTCATGGCTGGAAACCGACGCCCTATTGACGCAGTTCAGTGATCGGATCGTGGAGGCCAGGGCGCGCTACGCGCAGTTCGTAGCCGAAAGCATAGGTGCCGCGACTCCCTGGGAACATCTGCAAGGCCAAATTTATGAGTGCGATGAGATTCGTGCGACGGATGCAGACATACCTCGAAGCCTGGTCCAGGGAAGTCAGTATCCCGAAGCGTCAACGAAGAGCCCCGGCACCCTCTAGAGAAGAACTTATGGCCGGTCAACTTGCTGAACGCGACCAAGCCATGGTTGCAGCATCCCGCACAAGCAAGTATTCCTGCCAGAAATTGGCGGTTTCTTCGGGTTGCACTTCACCACGGTGGGAAAGATCGTGGGTAGCCGCCTGAAAGAAATTGGAGCAGCCGAGCCCGGATGCAGCATCGCGGAATCCGGCGCTCCAGGCACTACGAATTCGTACCCGTGAACCCCTCACTTCTCGGGGTCTACTGACCTCCCGCCTTGCCCTGCACTCGCGATAGATGATGGCTCCCCTGCGGGCAGGAAAGGGATCAAACACGTTTGTTCTCTTTCTTGTCCTTCCCACCCTTTCCAAGAGACGCTGCTCTAACGACTCTCCTGCTGACGGAGCAGCTAGGTTCTGTTGACACAACCGGCCTCTGCTGCGAGGGTTAGCGCCTT
>JAJRDJ010000053.1 GCA_028678445.1 Methylococcaceae bacterium | reverse complement strand
TCGGTGCATTGCCCGCGGTAGGTGCCGGGTTTTTCAACCTTGGCCCATGCATCGGTTATGAAACCCGGAATCGTATCTTTCTTCCACCCAAGATCGGGCACCCACCAGGAGTGAATCACGTCCGCCCCGGTGAACAGGAAGCGAATTTTCTTGCCGACGGGAATGACCAGCGGGTGATCCACGTTCAGGAGATAGTTGTCTACTGTCGCCGGGTCGATATCCGAATTCAACTGCCGTGCCTGATTGCTCCTGGCGTCCAGGGTACTGAAGAACCCAATCCCCTCATCCAGGTAATCGTACTTCCATTTCCACTGATACCCCGTGACCTTGATCGTCATGTCCGCGCCGGCCGTATCATAAGCCTTGATCATGACCTTGGTGGCGGGAATCGCCATGCCCAGCAGAATAAGGAAGGGAATCACGGTCCAGAGAATTTCCAGTTTCGTGTTTTCGTGAAACGTCGCCGGAACAACGCCCTTCGATTTGCGGTGGTGGATCAGGGAATAAACGAGCAGGCTATAAACGAGCACGCCGATGACCACGCAGATCCAGAAGATCAGCATGTGCAGATCATGAATATCCCGACTCAGCTCGGTAACACCCTCGGTCAGGTTGAGCTTGTAATCGGCCAAGGCTTCACCGACGCCCAATAATCCTGTCATCGCCAGCAAAGATCTTAATTTTTTCACGGAACCCTCTCTCTACAAACGTTAAGGCAAGGACCTAATCAAATTATTGTTCAATTCAAAATCTGCCGAAGCTCGCGTACCAGCTTCTCGCGCTCCTCTTCAGCGAGAAAACCGCCGACTTCCACCTGTTTTCCATGCGAACGGAATGCCAACCTGCTGGGGTGACCTCTCAATGCAGGCTTCGTCCAGTCCACAACCAGCCAGGCTCGCTGGAATCGATACACCTGCTCCGGTCGATCGCGGCCCTTTTCCAGCCGCACGCTTGCCTCATCTATGGTCACAACTTCCCGTTGTTGTGCATGGGCAAGGCTAATGTTGAAGGCATACACCAATAACAGCCATTCTGCTCCCGAGAAAGGCAGAACCAGCCACAACCCCAGTGCCGTGAATCCCATCGCGATGCCGAGCATCACACACCCGGCAACACCCAGAAAAACCGTAATCTGCCGCCGTGTCATCGAGCTATTGGCGCTTAGGACAAAACGCGCATCACCCGTCGAAACATCGTGCTCTGATTCAACCATCGCTGGTTTGCGAAATGACTAAACCTGTTTCAAAAAAGAGACTAGCGGCTCAAGGAATGTTGCTGTGCGACTTGGATGCGTCTGAGGAACTTAGGGCTATATTCTTTCCCGGGGTCAACCCGAACTGCGAATCGTAGCTTAAGCCTCCACGAGGCGCAAGATTTCACCACGATTCCAGTGGTCTTTTAGGGCATCCGGTCCGTCGGACTCCAGATGAAACGCCAACTCCGCCAAGGGCTCATGACCCAGAGCGCAGGTCAGGGTTGCGATAATCTCGACCGCGCGGGGTAAGTCTGCCTCTATTTGATTGGCAATCCAGCCGCCAAAGACTAGGCCAGATGCCATGATCGACTCATGTGTCAAGCGCGCATGACTGATGCACCCCAGCCGCAACCCCACGACGAGCACCACCGGCAAACCCAGAGCGCGCGCCAGGTCCGACACATCCTCATCCGCATTCAGGGGTACTCGCCAGCCGCCCACACCCTCGACGATGACACAGTCCACCCCATCCGCCAGCGCCAGAAAGGTCTGATGAATCCGCTCCAGATCAACCCGCTCTCCCGACTCTTCTGCCGCCAGATGGGGCGCTACCGGTGGCTCGAAGACATACGGATTAACCTGTTGATAAGCCAACGGTAGCGAGGACGCAGCCCGCAACGCCAGGGCATCGTCATTCACCCACTGTCCGGTTTGCCATTTGGCCCCGGAAGCGACCGGCTTCATGCCCGCGACACGCAGCCCAAAGCCTTGCAAAACGTGCAGTAACCGAACGCTTACGTGCGTCTTGCCGATGCCCGTGTCGGTGCCGGTAATGAATAGCCCTCGCGCCTTCATCATGGACCCCCACCCGCACGGTGGGCACTACCCATGATGATTTCGAAACTGGCCTGTATCGATGAGTCCACACCAGGCTTTCCCCGAGGGTACGCCGCCATCATATGGGCCAGCGCGCGCTTGCCGACCAGATGCCGAGGCCGCCCCGACGTGAGATTACGCGCACCCAACCCCTTCAGTTCTCGCATCAGGGACATTACGTCGGGATAATCGAAGCACCGGACCTTGGCTTCGATATGAATGCCGTCAAAACCGGCCGCGCAGAGCCCCTCGTGCAAGCGCTCTGTGGCGATGAATTCATTGACATGGGTCAGGGTATCCACGCTGGCCCAGGCGTGCCGCAATTCCCAAAGGGTCTTCGGACCGAAGGTCGCGAATAGCAGATGTCCAGCGGGTCTAAGCACCCGCCCGAATTCCGCGAACGCCTTCAAAGAGCAAGTGCACCACTGGATCGCCAGATTAGAAACAACCAGATCAAGCGACTGACTGGCGAATGGCAAGGCCTCCGCATCGCCTCCGACACAGTTTCCCGAAAACCGCGAACGCGCCTGCCGGAGCATACCCTCGGCGATATCCAGCGCAAGGACCTCGGCCATCGGGTAATGCTCCGCCAGCAACACCGAGCAAAATCCGGTCCCGGCGCCCACATCGAGTATCCGCCGGATGCCCGCCTGGCCGGGGCCCCTTTTCAGCAACGACCGGCCCACCGAGCGCTGTAAGGAGGCCACCGCATCGTAACTTGCCGCCGCCGCGCCGAATGAGCGGGCCACCAGATGTTTGGCCGGCGGTATGGATTTCACACCCAAGCGACTACCCGGCCAGCAGAGGTTCCTGGCGTGCCAGGAAAGCCAGGATAAGCGTAGCGGTGGCATCCGGATGAGTCAGGAATGGTAGATGCGCCGCGGACGGCAATTCATGAATTTCCATCCTGGGGTTCAGCACGCGGAGGGGCGGCATTACAGCCTTCGGCACCAGCCGGTCATGACCTCCCAGAATGGCGAGGGCCGGCCGCGCATAGCTCGCCAGGAACAAGCGCAAATCCGTGTCACCCAGCAAGGCGAGGCCACCACGCAAGGCACTGTGCTCCGGAGGAGGACATTCATCAAGCCGCGCCTGAATATGCCGGGCGAGCGAGCGTGCCTCTGCCTGCCCATAAGTTTGAAGCCCGATGAAACGCTTCAGGGTTGCCGGGTAATCCGCTTCGAGATTGTTCGCCATCTGCCCCAATTGTTCAGGGCTGACGCCTGGCCAATCGTCCCCCGCGATAAAGCGCGGCGTCCCTGCCAGCAGCGACAGGCTTGATACACGGCCGGGATAGTTCCGGGCCATGCCAATGGCCAGCAAGGCGCCCAGCGACCAACCCAGCCAATGCGCGGCAGGGGGGGCCACTTCGGATAACGTAGCAACCACGGCATCCAGTGAGTAATCATCCTGTGGACCACTGCGGCCATGCCCCGGCAAATCGACCAGGGTCACCCTGCACCGGTCCGCCAGGCTCTCGGCAAAATCCCTCCAGAGGCCGCTATGCATGGCCCAGCCATGCAGCATGACCAGCTCAGGACCCGCGCCGAAGCTTTCGAAGAAAATTCCCGGGGTCCGGTGATGGCTCATGACCTTGATTCCGATGGAACCCGCTGGCGCTCGGCAGCCTCCGGCAAGCGGGAGAGTGCCTCCAGAAGCCGCTCCACCTGCGTCTCGGTATGGCCCGCCGTCAGCGTTATCCGGAGTCGTGCGGTGCCGTTGGGTACGGTCGGCGGCCGAATGGCACTGACCAGTAAACCGGCTTCCAGCAATGCTTTGCTCGCCCGCAGGGCAGCCTCGTTGCGGCCGATCAAGAGCGGCTGGATGGGCGTCCCCGACTCCATCAGCGGCAAACCCAAGTTCTGAGCGCCGCGTCTGAATAGCTGAATCAGCGTATGTAAGCGTTCGCGCCGCCAGTGTTCCACGCCAGCCAGGGTGATGGAAACCCGTGTCGCCTCGGCGATGGCGGGCGGCAATGCCGTAGTATAGATATAGGTTCTGGCCTTTTGAATGAGATATTCAATCAACTCATGGCTGCCCGCCACGAACGCCCCGAACGTGCCCAAAGCCTTACCGAGCGTACCGACCAATATCGGCACATCATCCTGGGATAGTCCACGCGCTTCGAGCAGCCCGCCGCCCCGCGCGCCCAGCACACCAAAGCCATGGGCATCGTCAATCATCAGCCAGGCGCCACGGTCCAGGGCGACAGCCGCAAGTCCGGTTACCGGCGCCAGATCGCCATCCATGCTAAAGACGCCATCGCATGCAACCAGCTTAGTGCCCGGTGCCGCCTCGGCCAAGCCAGCTTCCAGCCCCGCCAGATCGCCATGTGCATAACGCCGGAGCCTAGCACCGGAAAGCCTGGCCCCGTCGAGCAAGGAAGCATGATTCAGCCGGTCCTCGAACACGCTGTCCCCGCGCCCCGCCAGGGCCGAAATCACGCCCAGATTCGCCATGTAGCCGGTCGAAAACAGCAGCGCCCGGTCGCGGCCCGTGAACCTCGCCAGTTCTTCTTCCAGCGCGTGATGGGCGCGGCCATGACCGCAGACCAGGTGCGCCGCACCGGACCCCGCGCCATAGTCTTCCGCGCCCTTGCGCAGCGCGGCCACCACATCCGGGTGATTGGCGAGGCCCAGATAATCGTTGCTGCAGAAATTGACCAGCCGCCGGCCCTCGACCACGATCTCGGCGCCTTGCGGGGTTTCAAGTATCCGGCGTCGCCGATACAGCCCCTGCCGCTCGATCTCGGCCAGCCGCTCGCGCAGCCATGCATCACGCGGGTTCAAGCCGCTGGCGGCCTTGACAGTTAGGGGGATTCAGGCGCTGGCGTAAAAGCCGGCCATGCGCAGGCCGAGTCGCTGGAACAGCTGCTTGTCGCTATCGGCCACCGGATTGTCGGTGGTCAGCAGTTTTTCGCCGTAAAAAATGGAATTGGCGCCCGCCAGAAAACACAGTGCCTGCAGTTCATCGCTCATCTCCGTCCGGCCAGCCGAAAGCCGCACCCGGGACAGGGGCATCAGGATGCGCGCCACGGCGATGGTACGCACGAAAGTCAGAGGGTCCAGCTTGGCGGCCCCGGCCAGCGGCGTGCCTTCCACCTGCACCAGCATATTGATCGGCACACTTTCGGGATGTTTGGGCAGGTTCGCCAGTTGCACCAGCAAAGCCGCACGATCCTCGTCGCCCTCGCCCATGCCGACAATCCCGCCGCAGCAGACATTAAGACCGGCCTCTCGCACTCGCTCCAGCGTGTCCAGCCGGTCCTGATAGGTGCGGGTCGTGATGATTTCCGAGTAATACGCCTCGGAGGTATCCAGATTGTGATTGTAGTAGTCAAGCCCCGCCGCCTTGAGCCGGTGCGTCTGACCATCGGTCAGCATCCCGAGTGTCACGCAGGTCTCCATGCCCAGCGCCTTGACGCCTTCGATCATGTCGCAGACGCGCTCGATATCACG
Source organism: Methylococcaceae bacterium (assembly GCA_028678445.1). Taxonomy (GTDB): domain Bacteria; phylum Pseudomonadota; class Gammaproteobacteria; order Methylococcales; family Methylococcaceae; genus UBA6136. The sequence goes on along the minus strand of JAJRDJ010000053.1, from coordinate 408 downwards.
ATCATTGGGGCTGCGCCAGGCCGCCCCCATGCAGAAGCGGCCCGCGCCTTGCGCCTTTGCCTGACGGGCTGCCTCCAGCACGTCCGCCACCGGCATCAGGCCCTCCTTGCCGAGGCCGGTGTCATAATGGGCACTTTGGGGGCAGTAGGCGCAATCCTCGGAGCAGGAGCCGGTCTTGATGCTCAGGAGGCTCGAGACCTGTACTTCATTGGGATCGAAATGCGTCCGGTGCACGTTCTGCGCCTGGAACATCAGATCATTGAACGGCAGAGCGAACAGCGCCCTAACCTGTTCCACGCTCCAGTCATGCCGCACCTCCCCGGACAACGGCGGACGGGCGGCGGCACTCTTCGGGACGGATTCTTGCGCTGACATCGGGGGGACTCCGGAATGATTCACTGGTCTTGG
>JAJRDJ010000338.1 GCA_028678445.1 Methylococcaceae bacterium | reverse complement strand
CTGAGCCAGGATGGCGGCCGTCGCACTACCCAGCGCCATCGCCCCGGGCGTGAATTGCTTGAGGGTGGCGGCACCCGCCGCGAGACTCAGCAGCGAACCCGTCAAATCCGCTGCGGCTACCCGGCTGCCGGTGTAGGTGGTAAAGAACTGTTCCAGCTTTTGCCGCGCGGTTCCCTGATGGGCATAGGCATCGAGGGCCAGGAGATCGGGTAGCAGCAGGCGGGCGATGGCTTCGTCCGCCATCAGGGTTCCCAGCAGGGCATCGCGCTCGCTGTGCCGCTCGCCCTGGCGGATGGGCAGTTCCAGCAGTTCGGTATAAATCAGCCATTCCACCTCCCGTGCCACGGCGGTCTCGAAGCCGGGCGGGAGGGTCTTCAGCCAAAGGGAAGTTTTGCCGAGACCGAGCTTGCCGGCAATAATGCCGGCGCCTTGCGCGGCGAAATAGGGCACGGCCCAGAGCGCATTGGCGGGAGCCTTCCATAAATCGTGGCCCAGCGCCTGCCGGTGCAGGCGGAAAGCGCCCTTGAGGGAAAAGTGCCGGGAGCAGAAGGCCGGAATCCGCTCGCGGCGGCTGGTGATGTAACGCCGCGCCGCCTTGGCCAGTAGAGATTCAATTTGGGACTGTAGTGGGGTATTAGCGGTTTCCTGGATCATGGTGCCGGGCGGATGGTAGTGGGGGTGGGAGCCCGACCCGCCGTGAGACGGCTTTTGAACTGAACCTGTTCACCTGGACAACCCGGCTCCCAAGGCCATGGCCACTCAGTCCATCAGACGCCATGAACCTGCTCCTTCGGCAGAATGCTGAAAGTTTCCCCCTCGCTGTCGTACACAATGACCGCCTTGCCGGTCCTTACTTGTCGAAGCACCTGATCGACCCGCGCATTGAGAGAAATCTCCTGAGCGCCATAGTCCGTCCCATCGCGGGTTACGAATTCCTCCAGCATCGCCCTCAGCGTTTCGGGCTCCAGGGAGTGGTGCGGAATGATGATGGGTGTCATGCCTGAATGAACCAAAGAGTGATTGCACCACAAAAGCAGCCCTCGCACGAGCACACAAGGATCCTGCTTCAAAACATGACCGAGGATGCTGACCAGTCCTACCTGTCAAACGCCTTCGTACCCGGTATCAGTCGGGCCGGAGCGCCGCGACGGACGGAGGTTACCGGCGAAAAGCGGCCACCGGGTCTGGAAGTGGCAAGCGGCTTGCCCACGCGGTTGCATAACATCAATTCCTAATTCCACACCGTTACGGGTAAAGAGGAATGGTTGAAAATTACCATAATTCCATTAATATGGAAACATGGAATCAAACGACATCGTAATCGCACTATCTGCCTTGGCTCAGACGAGTCGCCTGGCCGTCTTTCGTTTGCTGGTGCAGGCAGGGCCAACAGGTCTCCCGGCCGGCAAGATCGCCGACAGCCTCGCTATCCCGTCTTCCTCGCTGTCGTTCCACCTGAAGGAACTGAGCCATGCCGGCCTGGTGTCGTCGCGCCAGGAGGGCCGCTTCGTCATCTACGCTGCCAATTTTGGCACGATGAACACGGTTATCGCCTACCTGACTGAGAATTGCTGTGGAGGCGAATCATGCGCGCCTACCCAGTGTCCTGAGTGTTAAATCAAGCTTGGAGGTCCCCATGAAACGCCTGCATATCCACATCGCAGTCGACAATCTGCCCGAATCCATCCGCTTTTATTCGGCCCTGTTCGCCGCCGCTCCCTCGGTTGCCAAAACGGATTACGCCAAGTGGGTGCTCGACGATCCGCGTGTCAATTTTGCCATCTCGCAGCGCGGGGCTAAAACCGGGCTGGATCACCTCGGCATACAGGTGGAGTCCAATGCCGAACTGGAAGAAATCAATCAACGGCTGGCCCAGGCGGCCTTGCCGGTGACGGAACAAAAAGGCACGGCCTGTTGCTATGCGGAATCCGACAAATGCTGGACGGTCGACCCGCAAGGTATTCCGTGGGAAGCCTTCCATTCGTTATCGACCATCCCGGTCTTTGGCGCGGATGTCGCCAATCCCGTCAAGGCCCAACCCGCTTGTTGTTCCCCTTCAATCTGAGAGACGCCTCATGAGTCAGAAAATTTATAACGTTCTGGTCCTTTGCACGGGCAATTCCTGTCGCAGCGTCATGGGCGAAGCCCTCGTCAACCATCTGGGCGCAGGCCGTTTCAAAGCCTACAGCGCCGGAAGCAAGCCTATCGGACGCATCAATGCGGGCGCTTTGGCTACCCTGGCTCGCCATGGCCTGCCCACCGAGGGGTATACCAGCAAATCCTGGGAAGCCCTTGAGGGTATTCCTTTCGATCTCCTGATAGCCGTCTGTGACTCGGCCGCTGGTGAAGCTTGCCCCGTGTACTTGAGTTCCGCCATCCGCACCCATTGGGGCGTCACCGATCCCGGTCATATCGAGGGGTCCCCTGAAGTCATCGAGGCGGCCTTTGAGGCCACCTTCGCCACCCTGAAACATCGCATCACCCGCCTGGTTGAACTGCCCATCGACACCATGAGCCGAGTTGAATTGAGCGAAGAACTCGAGCGCATCGGGAAGGAGATGCCATAGCGCGGGGTTCCGTTAGTGTGGGTAAGCACATTCTGGCTAACTAATTCTAGAGGTGAAGCATGAGCAAAATTCAAGTATTTGATCCCGCCCTGTGCTGCAGCACAGGCGTCTGTGGTGTCGATGTTGATCAGGCCTTGGTCAGTTTCTCGGCAGATGTTGACTGGGCCAAAGCGAATGGCGCGGAAATCCAGCGTTTTAACCTAGCGCAAGAACCGATGGCCTTCGCGGTCAACACCACGGTCAAAGCGTATTTACAACGCTCGGGAGAAAAAGCCTTGCCACTCATCTTGGTGGATGGCGAAGTGGCCATGGCGGGCCGCTATCCTGAGCGCGAGGAACTGGCACGCTGGGCAGGGATTGACTTGTCCGCCTCGAATAACAGCAAGGAGAGCGGCGGCTGTTGCGCGGGGAGTTCTTGCGGTTAATGGAAGCAACCACCCCTATGAAGTTTCTTGAGCAGCCGCCCCGGTTTCTGTTCTTCACGGGAAAAGGCGGCGTCGGCAAGACCTCGATCGCCTGTGCCACCGCGCTGCAACTGGCCTCCAGCGGGAAGCGCGTCCTGCTGGTCAGCACCGATCCCGCCTCCAACGTCGGTCAGGTATTTGGCATCCGCATCGGCCATCAGATTACGGCTATTCCTGCCGTGGCCCACCTGTCCGCACTGGAAATTAACCCGCAAGCCGCCGCCCAGGCCTACCGGGATCGTATCGTCGGGCCGGTGCGGGGTGTGCTACCCGAGACGGTGGTGAAGGGCATCGAGGAACAACTCTCCGGCGCCTGTACTACCGAGATTGCCGCTTTTGATGAGTTCACGGCGTTACTTACCGATGCGGCGCTGACGGCGATCTACGACCACATCATTTTCGATACGGCCCCCACCGGACATACCATTCGGCTGTTGCAATTGCCGGGCGCCTGGGACAGCTTTCTGGATGAGGGCAAAGGGGACGCTTCCTGTCTCGGCCCCTTGGCGGGCCTGGAAAAGCAGCGTGCTCAATACAAAGCCGCTGTTGCAGCGTTGGCTGACCCTCTCCGTACCCGACTGATGCTCGTGGCCCGCGCCCAACAGTCAACACTGGCGGAAGTCGCCCGTACCCATCAGGAACTCGCCGGCATCGGCTTGTCGCAGCAATATCTGGTCATCAACGGGGTGCTGCCCGCCAGTGAGGCGGCGAACGATGCTCTGGCGACGGCGATTCATGCGCGTGAGCAGGCGGCATTGTCCACTGTCCCCGCCGTACTGAGTACCTTGTTCTGTGATTGTGTCACCCTGAAACCCTTCAATATGGTCGGTCGGGCGGCCTTGGATCAGCTCTTCAAGGAGGTCCCGCCAGCGCCTGCGGTGGCGGAGGGAGAGACGGCAGCCGTTGTGGCACCTGACCTCTCCGCACTGATCGATGACATTGCCGCTGATGGTCACGGCCTGGTCATGCTGATGGGTAAGGGCGGTGTCGGTAAAACGACAATAGCGGCGGCTATCGCCGTGGAGCTGGCCCGGCGTGGCCTGCCGGTCCATCTCACCACCTCGGATCCTGCCGCGCACCTCGCTGAAACACTCGAAGGATCGCTGGACAACCTCAGCGTCAGCCGCATCGATCCCCATGCCGAAACCGAGCGCTACCGCCAGCGAGTGCTGGAAACCAAGGGAGTGAAGCTGGATGAGGCGGGTCGTGCCCTGCTGGAAGAGGATTTGCAGTCACCCTGCACCGAGGAAATAGCGGTCTTCCAGGCTTTTTCTCGCATCATTCGTGAAGCCGGCCGAAAGTTCGTGGTCATGGATACCGCGCCCACCGGACATACCCTGTTATTACTGGACGCAACGGGCGCCTATCACCGTGACGTTTCCCGTCAGATGGGGTCCAGCGGCCTGCATTTTGTGACACCGATGATGCAGCTACAAGACCCCAAGCAGACCAAAGTGTTGCTGGTCACGCTGGCGGAAACCACGCCCGTTATGGAAGCCGCCAGCCTGCAAGCCGATTTGCGTAGAGCGGGCATCGAACCCTGGGCCTGGATAATCAACCAGAGCCTGGCTGCGGCCAAGACCCGTTCGCCACTACTCAGGCAACGTGCCCACAATGAAATACCGGAAATCGACGCCGTCGCCAAGCGTCATGCCCCACTGTATGCGGTCGTTCCGGTACTCAACGAAGAGCCCATCGGGGTTGATCGACTTCTGGCTCTGGTAGGCCAGCAAAAAAATACGCTTGGGCCAGGTGACCAATAAAGTCTTCATGGTCTTGAAGCAGATGAGTATCCCAACCAAAACGAGAGGTTTGAAGTATGCCATTAAGCTACAACGTGCTCTTTCTGTGTACTGGTAATTCAGCCCGCAGCATTATGGCTGAGGCGCTGCTCAATCATTTGGGTAATGGTCGTTTTCGGGCGTTCAGCGCGGGCAGTCACCCCACGGGTACCGTCAATCCGCTGGCACTCAGCACGCTTGTCAAGCAAGACATTCCCGCAGCGGGCCTGCGCAGCAAAAGTTGGGATGAATTTGCCGGCCCTGACGCACCCCATATGGATTTCGTGATCACCGTTTGCGACAACGCCGCCGGAGAGGTGTGTCCCGCATGGCCGGGTCAGCCCATGACGGCACACTGGGGCGTCTTCGATCCCGCTCACGTTGCAGGGGATGAAGCCGGTCTGGCATTTTTTCGCGCTTTTGTAATCCTGGAGCGCCGCCTGAAAATTTTTACTCACCTGAATCATGAAAGTCTGGATAAGCTGAGGCTGGAGCGCCAAGTCCGGGCCATTGGTCAGGACTGAATGAGCTCACTCTCACCAGGGGCCAAAGATCATGAATAAGCTGAAAACCCTCTGACAAGCAAAAGGAGTCATGCCGTGAGCACACCCAAAATTCACCCACCCGGCCAGGCTACCCGTCCTTCAGGACTGGTCCCAGCGCATGAGGCTCCCAAGCGATTGGGGTTCGTCTCGCGGTTTCTGACGCTGTGGATTTTTATGTCGATGGCGGGTGGCGTCGCCCTGGGCAATTTCATCCCCAGCTTTACCACTTGGATGACGCATTTCCAGGTAGGGACCACCTCCATCCCCATTGCCATCGGCCTGATCCTGATGATGTATCCGCCTCTGGCCAAGGTGCGTTACGAGGAATTGCCCAAGGTCTTCAAGAACGTCAAGGTGCTGTCGCTCTCCCTGATCCAGAACTGGATCATCGGTCCGGTTCTGATGTTCGCGCTGGCGGTCCTGTTCCTGCGCGACTATCCCGAATATATGGTTGGCCTGATCATCATCGGCCTGGCCCGCTGTATCGCCATGGTGCTGGTGTGGAATGATCTGGCGGAAGGCGACACGGAATATTGCGCCGGTCTCGTGGCTTTCAATTCCATCTTCCAGATGCTGTTCTTCTCGGTCTACGCCTATCTTTTCGTGACCGTGCTGCCTGATTGGTTGGGCATTGCTTCAGGCCTTGAAGTCCGAATTACCATGCTGCAGGTCGCCGAAAGCGTGCTGATCTACCTGGGCATTCCCTTTTTCGGCGGCATGCTCACCCGCTTTGTCCTGGTTCGGCAAAAAGGGCCCGAGTGGTATGAAGCCAAATTTATCCCCGCCATCAGCCCCATTACGCTCATCGCCTTGCTGTTCACCATCCTGGTGATGTTCTCCCTCAAGGGCGAATACATCGTGCAACTGCCCCTGGATGTGCTGCGCATCGCCATTCCCCTGGTGATTTATTTCGTCATCATGTTCCTGGTGACATTTTATATGTCAGCCAAAGCCGGAGCCGGGTACCGCATCAGCTCCACACTGTCGTTTACCGCGGCCAGCAACAACTTCGAGTTGGCCATTGCCGTGGCCGTGGCCGTCTTCGGCCTGCAATCGGGGCAAGCCTTTGCCGCCGTCATTGGTCCTCTGGTAGAGGTTCCGGTGCTGATCGGACTGGTCAGCGTCGCGCTCCATTTCCGCAAGAAATTCTTCACGCCCCTTCGTTGTGTGGCCTGCGGGCAAGAGGGAAATGCCGGCCCGCTATTCCAGGCCCGGCTGGCGCATCAGGAAGTCTATTATTGCCCCCGCTGTGTACAGCAGTCGTTGCAGGTGGCGGAAGAACTACAGCAGTAACCACTTTTAGTTAGAGCCCCGCATCTATCATAGCACCAGCGCATTCCACTCGCAGGGCTAGTTGGAAAATGCGCTGATGTGCATTTGCGTACTGGCATTTTGCAAGATCATGACCAAAAAAAGGAAGAAGCGTTATCCCAGCAAACATAGTGAAGGGGCGTGGCGTTGCCTGAAGCCCTTGTTGCTTACTTCCAAGGTCGACAGACCCTGGCAAGTCAGCCTGCGGCAAGTGGTGAACGCCATCCTCAAGGTGCTTAAGACGGGTTGCCAAGGGCGGCAGTTGCCCTGCGAGTTCCCGGCCTGGAGCGCGATCTACTACTACTGTTACTGCTGGTCGTGCGATTGGGCATGGGAAGGCCTTAACCACACCCTGTGTTCGCGCCTGCAGCAATGGGTCGGACGGCACCAGCACCAGACGGCGACCTGCCTCGACCGCCAGAGCGTCACAAAGGCACAGCGGTGCAGGGATTTAGGGGCTACGACGCCGGCAAGCAGGTCAACGGGGCGCAAGCGCCACCTCCGGGGGGACACGCTGGAGTTGTTGCTGGCGGTCGCGGTGACCGCCGCCAGTCGGCAAGACCGCGACGGCGCCCGCCTGCTGCTCGGGCATCTGCCGGGTGGCTGTAAGAAGCTGCGGAAGTTTTGGATGGACGGCGGCTATGCAGGTCGGGTGGTGGACTGGGTGGCGGAGCGGTTTAGGTTCTGCCTGTCGGTGCTGTTGCGCCCCAAGGAGAGCCGGAACTTCGTTCTGTTGCCAAGGCGCTGGGGGGTCGAGCGCACCCTCAGCTGGCTGTACCCCTCGCGCCACCTGAACGAACGCTACGAGCGCCTCACCCGGACGGACGAGGCTTGGGTTTACATCGCCATGACCCGCATCATGTAGGAGCGCCTAGCCTGAAACGGGGATTTCCTAACAGCCTCTAAGACTTTGTGGCCATGCCATTACTTCATGGGCGGGACGGGCAATCTTGCCGATGCATGGCTCGGTCTGCGGCTTCCATGGTTTCTCTGGTCTATGAGGGGCATCTTGCGCCACGGGTCAGTCGGCGCGTAAATGGTGAGGCCGTGACTGGTTCTCTGGCACTCTGGCTAGGCGTACAACCCGGCTATAATATGGGGCCTCGTCCCCGGCCTGGAGTCAGCCATTTTGCTTCGTCGAACCTCGTTCCAGCGGCTCGCGATTTGTACCTTTCTGTTAACGGCGATCGCTTTCGGCTGCATGGATGACTGTATGGCGGGTCCCGCGAAGCGGACGAAAGGGGGTGGACGGAGAGCTTCGGGGGGCGTGGCGGACGAGTCAGTCGCGGAGCAAGTGAACGACCCCAGCGCATTCCTCCGGGAGTTCCGCGTCGACATGGCCATCGAGCATGGCGAGGGTGACCATCATACCCTCATCGAGTGGGTTCCGACCTTGGAAATGCCGCTGAGTCAGCGGACCCGTTTCGAGACTGGGATCCCGGTTCTGTCCAATGGACCCGATGACAGGGATGAGTTTGAGCTTGGCGACATTTATCTGTCAGGGGCCTATATCTTCTACCAATCCGCGGCGTTTAACGGTCTTGTGGATTTGCGTATCGACCTGCCGACCGGCAATGAACAGCTCGTCGCCGGCGAGGGCGTCACGCAGTGGCACGCTTCGCTTGGCACCGTTGTGTATACCTTTCTGGAACAGGGTTTCTTGTTGCTGCCGTTTCTCGAATACCGCCGCTCCATTTTCGGAGGGGAGGACAGTCCCCGCATCAGCGGCATAGTCGGCAAAGTGGGCCTGGTCTACCTGTTGTCGGATAACAGCTACGTGCGCGGCGATTGGACGGTGAATTTCGACGAGCCCGACGACTGGGGCGATTCTGCCCTGCTGGCTTTGGAAGTGGGGCGAGTGTTCCTGGATCATTATTCGCTCGCCGTCGGTTACGAATTCGACTTGTGGGGAGACTCGCAAATCCGCAATGCCGCGATCGTATCGCTCGGATATCTGTTCTGAGAGGGCCGTGGGCATGGCTATGGGGGGCCAGTCCTCACATTCCAACCCAAGGTAGTCACCTGCGAGGTAATCACCACGGCGCTCCCGACCTGCATCGAGCGATCGTCTCGAATGATACGCTCCGTTCATCCTGCAGGCAGATAGGACCCGTCAAACTCGCGCAAATCATGCAACGGTATTCGGAAAAAACCGGCCCCTTCCTGCAGAGACCGGCTTGTTGAGGGGAAGGTCCGGATTAACTCAACCCAGCGCCGCGCCGATGCGGGTCATCGCTTTTTCAAGATTGGCCATGCTGGTCGCTATCGATAGGCGAATATGTCCGGGAGCTCCAAAGGCGCTGCCGGGCACCACGGCCACGCCGCCGTGTTCGATAAGGAATTCGGCAAGACCCAGGTCGTCTTCGATCCCCGGCAGGCGGGCAATGACTTTTCT
>JAJRDJ010000337.1 GCA_028678445.1 Methylococcaceae bacterium | reverse complement strand
GAAGCTATTTCCTACCAAATTGCTGTAGAATTTCCCGGTCACAAACGCGAGAGTTTGCCTAACGCTAACAAACGCATCGGGCAGACTCGCTGACGACGAATTTTTTTTCCTCAACGTTTAGGAGATTTCGAATGAGCGTACTGGTAGGCAAGAAAGCACCTGAATTTACCGCAGCCGCCGTGCTGGGCGATGGCAGTATCGTCGATGGTTATAATTTTTCCGAGCGGACCAAAGGCAAGTATGTCGCCGTGGTTTTCTATCCGCTGGATTTCACCTTCGTCTGCCCCACGGAGCTGATCGCGCTGGATCATCGTCTGGATGAGCTGAAAAGCCGAGGCGTTGAAGTTCTGGCAGTTTCCGTCGATTCCCAGTTCACCCACGCCGCATGGCGTAACACACCGATTGAAAAGGGGGGGATCGGACAGGTCCGTTACACGATGATTGCGGACGTCAGTCACGCCATCACCCAGGCGTATGACGTGGAAGTCGCTGGCGCCGCAGTAGCCTATCGTGGCACCTTCCTGATCGACAAGAGCGGCGTGGTCCGTCATCAGGTCGTCAATGACCTGCCGCTGGGCCGCAACATGGATGAACTGATCCGCACGGTCGATGCCCTGCAGTTCGTCGAAGAGCATGGCGAAGTTTGCCCGGCGGGCTGGAACAAAGGCAGCAAGGGCTTCTCCCCAAATGCGGACGGGGTAGCGTCCTACCTGGCCGAGAATGCCGATAAGCTGTAATAAGCATTTCTCGCGCAACAGAAACGCCCGGCTAGTCCGGGCGTTTCTGTTTCAGTATGGCCTATCCGACGATCGATTGAGGAGGATTCTCCATCAACTCATGGAGCTGGAATTTTGACTCGGCGCAAGATCAGACAATGCACGCCGATGGCTACCGCCGCCCCCACGATCACGGATGAAAATCCCCAGAACGATGCCATGGTCGTGGCATTCTGGGCATGGAGCTGGTTCAGAATCGGTTTGGCAATGGTCAGGCTCCAGATGAAGTTGGGTACGTAATAGGCAAGTGTTCCAGCTAACGCCCAAGGCATGGCCGGCAAGTGGCGTGAAGCCGCCGTGCGGTAGAACCAGAACGTTATCAAAATCGCCATAATGCCGCCAATCATGTCACCTCCTTCTTGTTGTTTTCACGTGCGTTACATGAGCGGAGGGGCGACTTCTCCCCCACCTGCCCGCCGGTTATTTCAATGATTAGTCCTGACCGCCCTGTTTCGCCAGTAAGCATAAAACGGTAGGCCCCCCAGCAGCAACACCAGTCCCATCAGGCTCTCCTCGGGGCGCCTGAGAACGATGCTGATACAAAATAGTAACGCGACCAGGCTGAAGATGAGCGGCACCCAGGGGTAGCCGAGAGTGAGATAAGGACGCGGCAGTTCCGGATGCCGGTGGCGCAACGCGATCACGGACAGGGCGGTAAAGCCGTAAAAACCCCAGGTTCCCAGAAGGGCATAATCCAGCACTCGCTCGAAAGCCGCCTTGTCGTGGCCGAGCACGAGCACCAGGGTGGCCGCGGACAGGCCCTGGAACATCAGTGCTCTGCCCGGTGTGCGGTGCAGCGGGTGCAAGGCGGACAAGCCGCGAAAAAAGAGGCCATCCCGCGCCATGGCAAAAAAGATGCGGGCGCCGGACAGGATGGAGCCATTGAGGGCGGCGAAGGTGGAGATCACGGCCGCCAGGGTGAGTGCCTGACCGCCGGGTTTACCCAGCAACGTGGTGGCGACATCCTGCGCCACGCGCTGCGATTCCTGCACGGCCACAAAGGGCAGCACGTAGAAGTAAGCCAGGTTGGCGAGGATATAGACCGTGGCGACGCTCAGGATACCCACGATCAGCACGCGGGGAATGGTCTGGTGCGGGTCGCGGATTTCACCGCTCACCTGCGTGAGGTTATTCCAGCCATCGTAGGCCCACAAGGCCGCCGCCAGCGCGGCGCCGTAAGCTGTAAGGCGGCTGGCGATATCAGCGGGAGGCGCTGTGGGCGCGGGGTCCGCGAAGTGCTGCCAGGTGCCTTTTTCGCTGCCAAATGCCAGGATGACCAGGGCCAGGATGGCGCCGATCTTGATCGCCGTCAGCAGGCTTTGCAGCGCGCCGCCCCGCGACACGCCGAAGAGGTTGGCGGTGGTCAGCAACAGGATGCTGCCGATGGCGGCCAGTTGGAGACCGGAGATGGCGATGAAGCCCCAGTTGATGACATCGGCCTCCAGACCGGGAATGAAGTAACCGAGGAAAATACTGGCCGCGAGGCCTATCGCGGCAATTGACCCGGTTTTGCCGATGACGATCTGCTGCCAGCCGAACAGAAACCCCCAGATCGGCCCGTAGGCCCTGCGTAAGAACACATATTCCCCGCCCGCCTCCGGCAGGCTGGAGCCCAGTTCCGCATAGGTCAGGGCGCCGCACAACGACAGGAGTGCGCCAAACAGCCAGACCGCGAACACCCCCTCGATCGAGCCAGTCTCGCGGGCCATGGTGGAAGGGACCAGAAAGATGCCGGTGCCAATCACGGTACCGGCCAGGATGGCGCCGGCGGCAACGGGTCCGAGCGCCCGCTGAAGTACAGCAGGCGTGTGTCGTGAATGCGGGCGGGGCAAGCAGCCTCCTGATCAGTGGCATACCAAAACAAGCATTCTCCATGACACCAGCGGGCGGAACAACCGAACCCGTGCGATATAACCCGCAAAAAGAGTGAGCCAAGGGATCCTGTCCACATGGCTGCGCTTGAATTCCATCCGCCTTAGCCCCATTGATTGCTTCATGGAATTGTGAGCGGCGGTTTGATTCAGGAGGTTTGGAATCAGTATTCGATAACGCTCACGATACGAGGAACACGGTGATGGTCATGACCGCTGGATCATTCGCAGTGCATCATTTCCCGTGGTTATGCCAACGATCTTAAGTAACTCTTCATGCAAATCAACACTTCGAATCATCGTCCCCCCGCTGTCGCCGGTCAGTTCTATTCCGCCAGTCCGGAAGCGCTGCCTGAACAGTTGGCGCGCTGGCTGAAGGCAAGTGTCAGTCCAGAGCTTCCAGTACCCCCCAAGATCCTGTTGGTCCCGCATGCCGGTTACATTTATTCCGGCGCCATGGCAGCCAAGGGGTATGCGTTGTTAAACCCACACCGTGCGCGTATCCGCCGGGTCGTGGTACTGGGGCCGGCCCACCGGGTCGCCGTGAATGGCTTGGCCATGCCGTCGGTGGCTGCCTTTGATACGCCGATGGGTGCTATCCCCTTGGATCGTGAGGCACTAGACCTGCTGGCGGACATGCCGCAGGTGGTTGTCAGCGACGAGGCGCATGCCTTTGAACATGCGCTCGAAGTCCAGCTCCCGTTTCTGCAGCAGGTTCTGAACCGGTTCACCCTGGTGCCGCTGGTTGTCGGGCGCGCCTCGCCAGCGGCAGTCGCCGAGGTGCTGGAGCGGCTGTGGGGCGGTGACGAAACCCTGATCGTCATCAGTTCCGACCTGTCGCATTTCCTTTCCTATGAGCAGGCCCGGGCCAAGGATAGCCAAACCTTGTTGCGGATCCTGGCGTTGGCGCCCAACCTCGGTTATGACGAAGCCTGTGGCGCCGCAGCCGTTAATGGCGCCCTCAAGGCCGCCGCCGCGCATGGGCTGAGCCCCCAACTGCTGGGCGCTTGCAGCTCGGGTGACACGGCGGGCGATCATGCCCGGGTGGTCGGCTATGCGTCCCTGGCTTTCTGGGCAAAAATTCCGGAGGAATGCACACATGAGTAAGGCGGCCCCCATCCATGTCACTGCAGCGGACCTGGGTCAGGCCTTGCTGTCGCGGGCACGCAACGCTATCGCCGAACGGCTGGACTTGCCGCGGCGTCCCGAGAACCACCACCCGATGCTGGAGTCCCCCGGCGCGAGCTTCGTGACCTTGCATCATCAGGGACGTTTGCGCGGCTGCATGGGCCGGCTGGAAGCCGGAACGCATACGCTGGAGGCTGATGTGCGCCAGAACGCCCACCGGGCGGCTTTCGAAGATCCGCGTTTCATGCCCGTGACCGCCGGCGAATGGCGGCATCTGGAGGTCGAGGTGTCGCTGCTGGACTCGCCGCGGGCGCTGGCCTTTGTCTCCGAAACAGAAGCCCTTGCCGCCTTGCGGCCCGGAGAGGATGGAGTGATTTTCGCCTGGCGCCATTATCGCAGCACCTTCCTGCCGCAGGTATGGGAACAGCTTCCCGACGTGGAATCATTCATGGCGGCCCTGAAGCGCAAGGCGGGCCTGCCGGCCGACTTCTGGGCCGACGACGTGGAACTGGGGCGTTACCGGGTACGGTTATTCAAGGAAACGGAGGGCAATGCGGCATGAACGCTGAAGTCAACGCTACGGTTCAAACGAACAGCTACCCGGCGCGCTGGTGGCACCGGCTCGAGGATGGCCGCCTGCAATGCGATCTCTGTCCGCGCGAATGCCGTCTGCACGAAGGGCAGCGGGGCCTTTGTTTCGTCAGGGCCAGAGAGCATGATGCGATGGTGCTGACGACCTATGGCCGGAGCTCCGGCTTCTGTATCGACCCCATCGAAAAAAAGCCGCTGAACCACTTCTACCCCGGCAGCAGCGTGTTCAGCTTCGGTACGGCGGGCTGCAACCTGGCCTGCAAGTTCTGTCAGAACTGGGATATCTCCAAAAGCCGGGAGATGGACCGGCTGCAGGATGCCGCCAGTCCCGAGCGCATTGCCGAGGTGGCACTAGAAACCGGCTGCCGGAGCGTGGCATTCACCTATAACGACCCGGTCATTTTTGCCGAATATGCGATGGACACAGCCGATGCCTGTCACGCCGTGGGGGTAAAGACCGTGGCTGTAACCGCCGGTTACCTTCATGACCAGCCCCGGCGGGAATTCTTCGCCAAAATGGATGCCGCCAATGTCGACCTGAAAGGGTTCACCGATGACTTTTATGTGCACCAGACCGGCTCGCACCTGGCTCCGGTGCTCGATACCCTGCAATACGTCCGGCATGAAACCGGCTGCTGGCTGGAAATCACCACCTTGCTGATACCCGGGCTGAACGACAGTGACGCCGAACTCGACGCCATGACGCGCTGGATCGCCGAGCACCTCGGCGGCGAGGTGCCGCTGCACTTCACGGCTTTTCACCCGGATTACAAGCTGACTGACCGGGAGAGAACCCCCGCCGCCACCCTGCAGCGTGCCAGGCGCATCGCCCTGGCCAATGGCCTCAGGCATGTGTACACCGGCAATGTGCATGACCGGACCGGCGGCACGACCACCTGTACCCACTGCGGCGAGGTGCTGATCGAACGCGACTGGCATCAGATTCTGAGTTACCGCCTCGACACCGAAGGCGCATGCCCCCAGTGCGGCACCCATCTGGCGGGGCGCTATGGCACCGAGGCCGGCAGCTTCGGCCGGCAGCGCATCCCGTTGCGGGTGACCGGGATTTAACATGCGGCCTGATAGCCTGGCGGCAAACACCGCCAGCAATCCGAATACCATTTCTAACCTATTGGGTGCAACTGGCAACGGTTCCCTTGAGTCCGGCCTGAAGCGCGCTCTAGTGTTTGAATTTCCGCCTTCAGGGTAACCCCTTAGCCACAGAGGCCTGTGCCGGGACGATGCGGCCATGAGTTGTGTCAGGCGAGAAGAAGACGCTCCCGGGTCACCTCACCACCCAAGAGGCGCCAACGCATGCCGGTTTCCCTGTTGGGGACTCAAGCATCCCGCACTAGCACGGGAAACTCATTCACAATATTCGCGGGACGCAGCCCACTTCCCGTGGTTCTCCCTGAGTTGATGGCCATGGGTCCGCCAAATTCGGTCAACACCGCTCCTCTTACCTTGTCTAAGCTTCCTGAATCCTGATGTCCGCCGATTTCATCGCGCTTGAAAAACTCCTGCCTTTGGCTATTCGCAGGGACCAGCACCGCCTCCGCCGTGCGCTCGACAAGCTGCGTGCCGATGCCAAAGCGGGCCGGGACGTGGCCGCCGAGTTAGCCGGTCTGCGAGGCCGGATTGAAGCCTCTCTGGCCATTCGGGCAGCCCGGGTGGCGAGTGTGCCGGGGCTGGACTATCCGGATTTGCCTGTTGCGGAAAAAAGGGACGACATCCTGGCCGCCGTGCTGCAGCATCAGGTCGTCATCGTCTGCGGCGAGACGGGGTCGGGAAAGACGACGCAGTTACCCAAGATTTGCCTGGAAGCGGGGCGGGGGGTGACGGGCTTCATCGGCCATACCCAGCCGCGGCGCATTGCCGCGAGGACGGTCGCCGCCCGCATTGCCGAGGAACTGAAACAGTCCTTGGGTCAGACAGTCGGCTACAAGGTGCGCTTTCAGGACCGCACCAAGCCTGAAAGTCTGATCAAGCTGATGACCGATGGCATTCTGCTCGCCGAAACCCAGCACGACCGGTTTCTCGATCAGTACGACACGTTGATCGTCGACGAGGCCCACGAACGCAGTCTCAACATCGATTTCCTCTTGGGTTACCTCAAGTGGCTGTTGCCGCGCCGGCCTGACTTCAAGCTGATCATCACTTCGGCCACCATCGATCCGGAGCGTTTTTCCAGGCATTTCAACAACGCGCCCATCATCAACGTGTCCGGTCGTACCTTCCCGGTGGATGTTCGCTATCGCCCGGTCGAGATCGAGGAGGGCGACGAGACCGACAACGCCGAGCAGTCCGCGATCCTCGCGGCGGTGGACGAACTCTGGCGCGAACTGTCCGGCGACATCCTGATTTTCCTGAGCGGCGAACGGGAGATTCGGGAAACGGCAGAATCCCTGCGCAAGCATCATCCCTCGAAGTGCGAAATCCTGCCGCTGTACTCGCGCCTGTCGCAGTCCGAGCAGGAGCGGGTGTTCAAGCCTACCGGTTCGCGGCGCATCGTACTGGCGACCAACGTCGCGGAAACCTCGCTGACCGTGCCGGGTATCCGTTCGGTGATCGACACCGGATACGCCCGCATCAGCCGTTATTCGCACCGTAGCAAGCTGCAACGGCTGCCGATCGAGAAAGTTTCGCGGGCCTCGGCCAATCAGCGCTCGGGCCGCTGCGGGCGCGTTGGGCCGGGTATCGCCATCCGCCTCTATTCGGAACAGGATTTCATCAACCGGTCCGAGTTCACCGACCCGGAAATCCTTCGCACCAACCTTGCGGCGGTCATCCTGCAAATGCATGCCCTGAAGCTGGGCGATATTTCGCGATTTCCCTTTGTCGAGCCGCCGGATGAGCGCTTGATTCGGGATGGTTTGCGGACCTTGCAGGAGGTGAACGCGCTGAATGAGCGGAACCAGATTACCGACATGGGCCGCAAGCTCGCCAAGCTGCCGGTTGACCCGAAGCTGGGACGCATGCTGTTGGCCGGGGCGGACGAGCATTGTCTGACTGAAATCTCCATCATCGTCGCGGCGCTGAGTGTGCCGGACCCTCGCGAACGGCCCGCCGACAAGACGGCACAGGCCGATCAGAAGCATGCCCGCCTCAAGGACGAGCAATCCGACTTCCTCGCGCTGCTCAAGCTCTGGCAGGAATTCGAGGAACAGAAAAAGCATCTGTCCAAGGCCAAACAGCGCCAGTATTGCCGGGAGAATTTCCTGTCTTACGTGCGTATGACGGAGTGGCATGATATCCACGGCCAGATCATGGAGGTGGTCAAGGGTGAACTGGAGCTGAAGCTGAATCAGGCACCCGGCGAGTACGGTGAAATTCACCGGGCGCTGCTGGCCGGGCTATTGTCCAACGTCAGCCTGCGCCATGAGCAGAACGAGTATGTCGGCGCGCGCGGGGCGAAGCTGTTTATTCATCCCGGCTCATTCCTGTTCAAACCCAAGCCGAAGTGGATCATGTCCGCCGAACAGGTCGAGACCACCAAGGTTTATGCGCGCACGGTGGCGAAGATCGAGCCGGAGTGGATCGAGAAAGTCGGCGCGCATCTGGTCAAGCAGCAGCATTACGATCCGCACTGGGAGCGCAAGGCGGCCCGCGTGGCGGTACTTGAGCGGACATTGTTGTTCGGCCTGACCATTCAGGCGGGGCGGAAAATTCCTTATGAGCGCGTCAATCCGGTTGAGGCACGGGAACTCTTTATCCGCCATGCGCTGGTGCAGATGGATTACGACAGCAAGGCGCCATTTTTCCTGCACAACCTAAAGCTGCTGGCTGAGGCGGATTATCTCCAGCAGAAAGGCCGGCGCGTCGACCTGCTGGTGGACGACGTCTGGCTGTACCGGTTCTTCGACGAGCGAATCCCGCAGGAGGTCGTCAACGGCATCACTTTCGAGCGCTGGCGGAAGGGTGCCGAAGCCCGGAATCCCGGCTTGCTCAAGCTCACCCTGGGCGATATTACGGCCAAGGAAGACACCTCGCTGGATGCTAGGAATTTTCCCAATCACCTCCAGCTTGGGCCGCTGCGGATTCCCCTGCAATATCGCTTCGAACCGGGGCATGAAGAGGACGGCGTCACGGCCATCATTCCCCTGCATCTGCT
>JAJRDJ010000336.1 GCA_028678445.1 Methylococcaceae bacterium | reverse complement strand
GGGATGAAATCGGTGTAATTGCCGCCCCGCGAGCCGAAAATGTCCTCCTTCTCGCCGTCCCAATAATTGCGGTCAGTGGTGTTGTAGTACGGCTGGTGCATGTGCTTGTGGATGCCGAAGTACAGTTTCACCTCGGCACCGCCAGCAAGCGCGATGCGGATTTCCGCCTGGGGACGCGGCGGCGTGATCAGCCGCAGCTCGCGGTAGGCCTTGATCCAGTCCTCACCGCTCGCCTGACTCAAGTCAGCCGCTCGACAGCCTTCGATCTGAATGCTGATGCGGCCGCCTTCGATAGTCCCCGACGGAACGGACGCGACGTAGTGCCACTCTCTGGACGCCACGCGCCTGGACCGGATCGCACTGCCCCGAAGCAAGGTCTGGAGTCCTTGCCCATGCAGGATCACCTGGGGAAAGGGAATCTCGCCATCCGCGGTGAACCGGACCTTGAAAGCCGGATTCCTGCCGTTGGGCGCGCAGTGGAGGGCCTCGGGACAGTCGATCACTAGAAAACGGGTAAAAATTCCCATCGGTTACTCCTGGGGTCGGGTTCGTCAGTGGGCGTCGGCGCTGGACAGGCCGTTGCAATTTGGGGCAACACAGCCAAACATGCTGTTTATAGCGCGAATTCAGCGTTGAATGGAAGCTAGTCAGCCAACAGCGCCGGCGGGGCTGACAGAGGGTCCGAACCATTTTCACCCGGCGCCCCATGCCGCCTGGATTGAAACTTTCGCTCGGCGTACCTACATCGTTCCTCAACCCCACTTACCCGTGAACGCTTGAAGGACAGATGAACAGAAGCAAACAAGCCGCTAAAGTAAAGAGAACCGCGCCGGTAGCGCCCATCCCAAACGAGGCCAAACCTCTCGGCGAGGGCCTTCGGCGGGTGTATGGGTTGATCAGCACCGGCCATTTACCGCCAGCCGATACGGTCACCAAGGACGGCAAACCAGCCTGGAGTTTTGAAAACCTGGCGGTGATCGTGGGATGCGAGGTGGATGAACTCGCCAGACTGCTGAGCCGGAAACCCGCCCGCTTCAGCATTGATCCCGGGGCGCGGCATTGACCCGCCAGTGTAAGATGGACTTTTTTCAGCGGATGCCTCGGCGGCATGGCAGGCGCCCGTGTACGCCACCGGCCATATCTAAGCATTACGGGAGTTCCCATGAAAGATTCAGGAACACTGACGGGGTGGTTTATCCTTTCGATCGTAGCCCTGTCGCTGCCGCCCCCTCCGGCATACGCGAGATCTGCCGCTGAACCCGTCAATGCCGAATTTGCCCTGCGCTGGAATCCTCAGGAGGGTGGACCCGGGAGTGCCGAGGAGGTTGCCCGGCTGCTGGGGCTTGCCATGCCATTACCCGAGGCTTACTACGTTCGCTACTTCGATTTGCCACGGCCTTCCACGGCGCCGGCGCAGGCCAGTGTGATTCTGCGGGAGCGCCAAAAGGTGGGAGGCAAGACGCAAATCCGGCTCAAATACCGGCTGGAACAGCCTATCACGGGCTCCTGGACATGCCCGCCGGGCCACGGGTTCGAGCAGGAGAGCGAAGTCGACATCAGCTGGCTCGCTGATGACAAGCTGAAGCGGACGTATTCCTATTCCTGCACCGTCAAGGCCAGACAGCCCCCACAGGCGCTGGCAGCTACCCCAAAGTCCTGCTACTCCGGCATGACGCGCCACACGGCGGATGACCTCAAAATCGAGGAATGGCAGCTGCCTGGCGGCAGGGTGCAACTGGAGGTTTCCCATTCGGGGACCAATACCGATGACGAACTGCGGCGGTTCCAGGAGATAGCCCGAAAACTGCTCAAGCAAGGCGTGCAGCCCGCCGATCGCAGCAAGACCGAGCTGGGCAGCGAGTGCCCATGACGAAAGGCTCTAGGGAGCTGTTCACGTTCACCCATCCCGCATCGGTCGCGGACTGGTCCGCGATAGATGATGTCGTGATGGGCGGCCTATCGAGGAGCCATCTCGCGCATGACCCGGCGGGCCATGCGGTGTTTGGCGGAATCGTCTCGCTGGAGAACAACGGGGGGTTTGCCTCGGTTCGTTCAAATCCCGCGGATTTGAGCGCGCCCGGGGCAGTAGCCTGCCAATTGGTGGTGCGCGGCGATGGCAAGCAATACAAACTCAGCTTGCGCACGGACGAGCGCTTCGATGGCGTCAGCTACCAGCACGCTTTTCGGCCCAAGGCCGGTGAATGGGTGGCGCTGGAGCTGCCACTGGCCGCCTTCGTCCCGACGCATCGGGGCAAGGTCCTGACGGATGTGCCCGCGCTGAATCCCGCCCGCTTGTGTCAGGCCGGGCTGCTGATAGCCGGACGCCAGGCCGGTTCCTTTCTGCTGGCCATCCGCGCCATCCGCCTACTTTTGTAGGTTGCTCTGGTGGGGGGGTTATTTTGACTGATGACCACAGGCCCAGGTTGAGGGGCGGGCTTCCGGGCCGCGGGTGAGTGAGACGCACGCCCCCCGTGTAGTGTGCAGTGTATCGGCCACCCACTCGGAGAAACCCATGTTCAGACTCCGCCTGACAGGAACAACGCCGCGTGGCGGTCCGTTGCTGGCGCCCGGAATTGCGCTGCTATTAAGCCTGGCCCTTGGCGGCTGCAGTCTCAACGCCTACACGAACAAACGCTCGGAACCCCCTACGAGTCAGCCCGGCAGGGAAGTCGTGCCCAAAGCCGCCATTCGGTTCGCTCCGGAGCAGGAACGGGGGAATGAGAAAGCCCTGGTGATTCTGGCCTTGTCCGGCGGCGGCAGCCGGGCAGCCTACTGGTCGGGCAGCAGCATGGTGCGTCTCGGCAAGGTGTTCGGCAGTCCCTCGGCGGACCTATTGAAACAGGTCGATGCGATTTCATCGGTTTCCGGCGGCAGTATGCCGGCAGCCTACTATGCGATATCCAGTGATCCGGAAGACCCAGGCGACCGGGCCGCTACCGGCCGAATCTGGGATGAACCGAGCGTCAAGAAACTGATGAGCCTGCCGTTCCGTAGCCGCTGGCTGGCGAGCTGGTGGTGGCCCTACAACGCGGCCCGCTACTGGTTCACCGCCTTCGATCGCTCCGACCTCATGGCCCAGGTGCTGGCGGACAACCTCTTCGACAATCCGTATACGGGGATCGACCTCCGCTTTCGGGACCTCAACCCCGAGCGGCCCTACCTCCTGCTGAACGCGACTACCGGATCAGTGCCAGCCTCGGCAGCCACCCGGTGGGTCCATGGCGACCCCATTGAAGAGCATGCCTTCGGCTCCGAGTTCACTTTTTCCGCTGAACAATTCGAGGCGCTCGGATCTGACCTGGCGGATTACGAAATTGCCCGGGCGGTCATGGCTTCGGCAAGTTTCCCCGGGGTCTTCAACTACATGACCCTCAAGGATTATCGCAATACCGATACGACCGGTCGCGAGCAGTTCCAGCATCTCTTTGATGGCGGCAATACCGACAACCTGGGGCTTGATACCGCCGAGCGGATCATCGAGGCGAACCAGCAACGTTACGACAGCATTGTGGTCATGCTGGTTGATGCCTACACCGAGCCCCGCGGGATATCGAGTGCGGCGTACGACGCCAGAAATGGTGTCAGCTATCTGCTGGACACCAATTTTATGGACAGCTACGACAGCTTGCTGAACAAGGCCCGACAACGATCGCTCTGGAACTTCTCCGAAAAAATGCGCGGCCTACGGAACAAGGGAAAATCAGTCATCTTCTATCACCTCAAGTTCGACAATCTCAAAGACGTCAAACATCGGGCTTTACTGAGGCGCATCAACCAGATCAAGACGGATTTCAATATCGATGCTCAGGGCGTGAAGGATATCGACCAAGCGGTTGAGTTGCTGCTTACCCCATCCAACCCCTGCCTGCAACGCATCAAGAGTCTGGTGCTGGAAAGACAACCCGACCCGGGCGACCCCTGGTGTACCCATGACCTAACCGACAGTCGTTCATAAGCAATGCCCGCTAGCAGGGGAGCTGGCTGGACGCGCTCGAGCATGGAATGTGAACGTGGTTACAGAAACCTCGTCAGCGCGGAATTTGGGGCGATGCTACAAGCGGCTCAGCAATTCGGCTTTTTTGGCCGAGAACTCCTCGTCGGTAAGAATGCCCTTGGCCTTCAGGTCCCCCAGGCGCTCGATAGCGGTAAAAACATCAGCCCCCTGGATGGTGGCGGCAACGGTTGATCCGGCCTTATGAGATTCAGTTTGTGGAATTGGCGCGGATTTGGGCTGCACCGGCTTGCCATTGAGGGACACCACCGGCAAGCTCGACAGGCTAACGGTACCGTGCTGGCTGGTGAACAGTATCGAACTCCCCATCCCCTGTTGTTGCGAGAAACCGCCAATCTGGTGATCCTGGGTATCGTAGACACCCACGTTATTCCCGGTCTCGACAGCCAGGCGTCGGGCGTTGGCAAAGTAGGCATAGCGCACGCTGTTCTGGCTACCGGTGGCACTCGGCACACCGAGTTCGGACGGCCACCAGCTGTCACGCGGATCGGGGATAAACAGACTGGATTCTCCGAGGGGCACACCACTGACCTGCCGCTGATGGACTCCACCGCCCTGACTTTGTGACTGAAAGCTGCCGGTTTGCAGGAGGCTGGGCTGCATTGCGAGGAGGTCGGCGATCGCCTGGCACAAGCCATCCACGCGTGCCTTCAGGGCGCTGTTGAACATATCCCCGAGCATCATCATGCCGCCCCGCATCCACTGGCCGGAACCGGCGAATTCGGGATGGTTGAATTGCGCCATGGCGCCGTTGCCCTTGAGTACGGCGAACAGCATATGGGTGACGGCATCCTGACTGAAGCCGTGGCGTTGGGCCAGGTCATTGACGACCTTAAGCCCCTCGGGTGTAAGTTGTTGCATAGGTGTCATTATTTCCAGTTAGAAAAGTTCCATTCCGGGTGCAAGACTAAATTTCTTGACAGCCTGATTTTGCAAGCCCATCCTCCATT
>JAJRDJ010000335.1 GCA_028678445.1 Methylococcaceae bacterium | reverse complement strand
TAGCGATCCGCCCGGGGAAGTGCTCTATCTGCGTGACGATGAGACCAATGAATTGTGGAGCCCGACCGCGCTGCCGATTCGGGTCGACCAGGCGAGCTATGTCATTCGTCATGGCCAAGGGTATAGCCGTTTCGAGCATGCCTCCCATGGCATGCATAGCGAACTGCTGCAATTCGTCAGCCCGGACGATCCGGTCAAGATATCGTCTCTTACGCTGCGCAATCTTACCGGGCGAACCCGGCGGATAACGGTGACGGCCTATGTGGAATGGGTGCTCGGTGCCTCGCGCAGCGTGACGGCGCCGCACCTCATCACCGAACTGGACCCGGAAACCCATGCGCTCTTCGCTTACAACCCGAGCGACGCGGAATTTGGCCATCGCATCGCCTTCGCCGATCTGGCCGGCAGGCAGACCGGGTGGACCTGCAGCCGATCCGAATTTATCGGCCGCAACGGTAGTCTGGATGCACCGGCAGGCTTGCTGAACCGTAAGTCCTTGAGGAACCGCGTCGGCGCGGGACTCGACCCCTGCGCCGCGCTGGAGACGCGAGTGGAAATCGAGCCCGGTGGGCGAGTGGAGATCGTCTTCCTTCTGGGACAAGGCCGTGACCGCGCCGAAGCATCCGGGTTGGTGCAGCGGTACCGGGACACCGCCGTCACAACGACGCTTACCCGAGTGAAGCAGTCGTGGGCCACCCTGCTCGCCAAGGTTCAGGTGAAAACGCCGGACCGGGAACTCGATTTGCTCTTGAACGGCTGGCTGCTGTATCAAACGCTGAGTTGCCGCCTCTGGGCCCGGGCGGCTTTCTATCAGGTCGGCGGGGCTTTCGGCTTCCGCGACCAGTTGCAGGACGGCATGGCGCTCGCGCTTGCCCGGCCCGATCTGGTGCGCGCTCACCTCCTTCGCGCCGCGGCGCGCCAGTTTAGGGAGGGTGATGTGCAGCATTGGTGGCATCCACCGACGGGACGTGGCGTCCGCACCCATTTTTCCGACGACCGCGTCTGGCTACCCTATGCCGTGGCCCACTACATCAGGGTGACTGGCGATGCCGGGGTGCTCGATGAGGTACAGCCATTTTTGGAGGGGCCGGCACTGGCGCCGGAACAGGATGATGCCTATTTCCAGCCAACGCAGACGCTGGAGCAGGCGACGCTTTTCGAACATTGTGCGCGTGCCCTCGACCTCAGCCTGGCTACGGGCGCGCATGGTTTGCCCCTCATGGGGAGTGGCGACTGGAATGACGGGATGAATCGGGTCGGGAACCAGGGCAAGGGCGAGAGCGTGTGGCTGGCCTGGTTCCTCTTCGCCACACTCACTGAGTTCGCCGATGTGGCGGAGAGGCGGGGTGATCATGAGCACGCCGCCCAATGGCGGGAGCACGCCACGCGTCTCAAAGCCGCAGCCGAAGCAGACGGCTGGGACGGCGCCTGGTACCGGCGCGCCTTTTTCGATGACGGCACGCCGCTGGGCTCCGCGGCTAACGCCGAATGCCGAATCGATTCCATCGCGCAAAGTTGGGCGGTCATCTCCGGCGCCGCCGAGCCTGATCGAGCCCGGCGGGCCATGTTGTCGCTGCGGGAAACCCTCGTCCGCGATGGCGATGACCTGCTGTTGCTGTTTACCCCACCTTTCGACAAGACCGAGCGGGACCCCGGTTACATCAAGAGCTACCCTCCGGGCGTCCGGGAGAACGGTGGGCAGTATACCCACGCGGCGCTCTGGTCCGTGATTGCCTATGCCATGCTCGGTGACGGGGATCAGGCCTTGGAATTGCTACGCATGCTGAATCCGATCAACCGGACCTCCACCCGCACCGGCGTCTTCGCCTACAAGGTCGAGCCTTATGTGATCGCCGCCGATATCTATGCCGAGCCGCCTCACGTACGGCGGGGTGGATGGACCTGGTACACGGGTGCCGCAGGTTGGTTTTACCGTGCCGGACTGGAATCCATCCTGGGGCTGAAGGTTCGCGGTGATCATTTGGTCCTCGATCCCTGTATTCCGAGCGCATGGCCCAGTTACCGCGTGACCTATCAGCACGAAACGTCCCGCTATGACATCACGCTTGAAAATCCGAACGGAGTCTCTCGCGGTATTGCAAGTCTGGAAGTGGATGGAACCGGTCCGTCAGCAGGCAACCGCATCACGTTGCTTAACGACGGAAAAGTGCACCGGGTGCGGGTGGTGTTGGGTTGAGCGATCGTCTCAATGCTTTTTTATCTGCGCCATTCGTTGGGAGCCAGACAATCTGCCTGCGACTCACGGCCCTGGCGACTTGACCGATATCTTGGTGATGCGGCTGGTCTCTGCCCGGTAGGCGCGGATGCCCCTCAGGATAGCGCGGGCAATGCGTTTCTGATGCCGGGGATCGAGCAGTTTGCTTTCCTCGCCGGGATTCGAAATAAAGGTGGTTTCGATGAGCATGGAGGGCACGTCCAGCGATTTCAGAACGGCAAAGCCGGCTTTTTGGATGGCCGGATTGTGCACCGGAAACTCCTTCTGCAAGGCTGCCATGACCCGGTTGGCGGCCTGATCACTGGCCTCGATAGTGGCATTCTTGGATAGATCGACCAGCACCGAGGCCAGCATTGCCTCCTGCGCCTTCAGATCAACACCGCCGATTTCGCCGGCATTTTCCCGATCGGCCAGACACCGCGCGGCGGCACTCGAAGCCCCGGTTTCCGAGAGTGTGAATACGGACAGACCCGCGGCATCGCTATCCTCATAGGCGTCGGCGTGAAGCGAGATGAACAGGTCGGCCTGGGCTTTTCGGGCAATCTCGGCGCGTCGGCGCAAATCGACGAACTGATCGCCGCTACGCACCATCACGCCGCGCATGCCGGGTTCCTGCCGAATCAGCGCGGCCAGTTGCTTCGCGATGGCCAGGACGACATCCTTCTCCAGCGTGCCATTCGGACCCTGCGCACCGCCATCCTTGCCGCCATGCCCGGCGTCTATCACCACCACAAAGGCGGCGGTCGCGGGCGATGAGCGCGATACGGCGGACGCCCGCCCGCCCGGATCGCCGACGGGTTTGGCGGCAATGGCTGGCGTTACCAGGCACCACGACGCGAGTAGGCAGGGTAGGGATATCCGAGGGATCATGGCCGAGTCCAGATAGAAGAGCGCGGACCTTAACCGCGAAGCCGGCTGGGCGCAAGTCTGTGGAACCATAGAAGCCGCGGATTATTGCTTGGAAGGGAAGGGGGGATCGAGTGCGGATGCTCGCTACCAGAGTTCATCGGCAAGCAATCTGGGGGGTAATCCACAGGGCATCACTCCAGCTTTGCTCAGTCTTCAGGCCACTTCCAGGGCGGGCCGTCCAGCAGGCCCTGGCCAGTGATGAGTGTCTGGCCCAGCGCTTTTTCGAGATGGATGGGTTCGCAGCGAGCGCTTTCATGTAATGCGTCTATCAAACGCTCGGCGTGGGACACGACCCAGATTTGCGTATGCCGAGCGGCACCTATGATCAGCCGGGCCAGCGCCGGCAGCAAGTCCGGATGCAGGCTGGTTTCCGGTTCGTTCAATACCATCAGCGGTGGGGGGCGCGGGGTCAGTAAAGCCGCTACCCACAAGAGGTAACGCAAGGTGCCATCCGACAGTTCCATTCCCGAGAGGGGCCGCAGTAAACCGGTCTGGTGCAGTTCGATGCCAAAGCGGGTATCCGCATGAAAGACGATGTTTAGCCGGGTCCCAGGGAGAGCATCGCCGATCGCATCATCCAGCGCACCAACATCGCCAATTTCCCGTATCGTTTGCAATGCGGCCGCCAGATCGTGCCCGTCAGGGTGCAACACGGGGGTACGCGTCCCCAGTTGAGGGTGCCGCGCCGGGGCGTCTCGATCCGTGCGGAAATGATCGTAAAACCGCCATGCCCGTATCGCCTCACGCAGGGCAAATACTTCAGGTGTGGTTTGTGGGTCTGCAATCTGACTGAACAGGCTGTCGAAGGGACTCAGGTGCTGGCTCAGTACCTCCCAGCTTCTGCCGGAACGGGTCCGCACCAGTGCGCCGTTGCGGTCCACCAGCAGGCTTGCGGGCCGGTAATATGGCCCGGCCCAGATGCATTCCCGCTTGATTTCAGGATCCAGTGCAAATGCCGAGCGTGACGGAGTAGGCAGCCCCAGTGCAATGGCATAGCCGAACTCCTCCGTGCTGAATCCCAGGCGCAAACGCACGGCATCCTTTCTCGGTCCACCTTCAATATCGACTTCCCCCCTACGCATCCGGCCGGAAATTTTCTCAGGGCCTGCCCACAAGGTGGATTGCAGCCCGCCCTCACGCGCCAGCGCATTGATCACCCCACCCTGAGCCGTCTCGGCCAGTAGGCGCAATCCCCGGTAAAGGTTCGATTTGCCGCTCCCGTTCGCTCCCGTAATGACCGTGAGTTGCCCCGGAGCCAGCGTCAGATTCAGCAACGAGCGGTAATGGCCGATGGCGAGGCTATTCAGCATAATGAGGGGGCACAGGGTATTGCGAAACGCATATTCGCCAAGCGATCAATGTCCGGTAAGCGCTTTCATGATCATGCGTCCCCGGTGGGTGTGGGCTTCGATCACCGCCCGGCGGCCCTGGGGTTGATAGCGCAGTTCGATGTCGAGGTCCGGGACTGGCAAGTGGCCCGCGCCGTGTTCGGGCCACTCGATAAAGCTGATAGTATCCGGCCGAAGATAGTCGCGGATGCCGAGCCATTCCAGCTCTTCCGGGTCGTTCAGCCGGTAAAGGTCGAAATGGAACAGGGTGAGATTGGGCAGGACGTATTCCTCGACCAGCGTGAACGTGGGGCTTTTTACCGGGCCCGTGACCCCCGCCGCGCGCAGATAGTCGCGCACGAAGGTGGTTTTGCCGGCGCCGAGGTTGCCCCGCAAATAGACCAGACTGCCGATGGGCAAGTGCGTGAAGACATTCGCGGCAATCTGGAGGGTGGCAGCTTCATCGGGCAGTTCATAGATTCGTGATGTCTCGGATGAGGTTACAGGCATGGTATTCGATAATTAGGAACGGGAACGGCTCAG
>JAJRDJ010000334.1 GCA_028678445.1 Methylococcaceae bacterium | reverse complement strand
CCACAAGCCGTGCCACCAGGGGGGCTATGGACATGCTCGCGTCGGCATCGAGGTACAGCGCCCGGGTGCGGCGGGCTAGCACGTCCTCAACGGTGCGGGCAAACTCGTGGCGCACCGCCCAGATCACCTCGCAGGCCCGGTAGGGAAGCCGGGGATGGAGCTTTTCATTACCGCCCGGGTAGCTCGAAGCCAGCGCCGCAAGTGCCTCGGCATCGCAGCCGTAGGATCCCCACGGGTCGGCCGCGGGGCTTTCTCGCCAGCCGTGGAGACGAAGCCGGGCCGTCACCGAAGGATAGGCCACCAGCCCCGCATTCGCTGTTGCTCGGTCGACCGTATCTTCAGCCATGCTGCGATAGGTCGTCCACTTGCCGCCAGTCACGCTCACCAGGCCGGAAGCGCTGACGAGAACGGTATGGTCGCGGGAAAGCGCTGCGGTGTCGGCGTGATGTCCAGAGTGTACGAGGGGCCGCAGTCCGGCGAACACGCTCCGCACGTCCTCACGCATAGGACCGGGGTTGAGATAGCGCGCGGCATGGGCCAGCAAATAATCGATCTCGTCCGGCAAAGGCCGCGGGTCGCGCGAGATGGCCGTGACCGGCGTGTCGGTCGTGCCGATCAGCACATGCTCATGCCAGGGAATCGCGAACAGGACCCGGCCGTCATCGGTACGGGGAATGACGAGAGCACTGTCGCCGGGGAGAAACGAGCGTTCGAGCACCAGGTGAATGCCCTGGCTGGGGGCGATGATGGACGCGGCTTCCGGGTCATCCAGCCGGCGCAGCTCATCGGTAAAGACGCCAGTGGCGTTGATCACCACCCGGGAACGGAGTTCAAACTGCTTGCCGCTTTCCGCGTCGTGGGCCGTCACGCCAACGATTCGGCCACCGGCTTTCAGAAATCCGGTGACGGCCACATAGTTGAGGGGCAGACCGCCCAGGTCGAGCAGGCTGCGAGCCAGGCTTACCGCCAGCCGGGCATCGTCGAATTGGCCGTCCTGGTAGACGATACCGCCGCGCAGTCCGGCGGGTGCCAGTGTGGGCAGGCGATCCAGCGTCGCCTTCCTCGACAGACGCCGCGAGGGACCCAGCCCGAGCCGGCCCGCCAGCAGGTCGTAGCACTTGACTCCCAGGGCGTAGAAGGGTTCTTCCCACCAGGCGTAAATCGGGAGTACGCATGAAATCCGCCGCACCAGGTGCGGCGCGTTCCGGAACAGCAGACCCCGCTCATGCAGCGCTTGCCTGACCAGCCCCACCCTCCCCTGCCGGAGATAGCGCAAGCCGCCGTGGATCAGTTTCGTGCTGCGGCTCGACGTTCCCGCGGAAAAATCCCGCTGCTCCAGCAGCAGGGTTCGGTAACCGCGACTGGCCGCTTCGACAGCCGTGCCGAGACCGGTGGCGCCGCCGCCGATGACAATAAAATCCCAGGGCTCTCCCGGGGCATCCAGTTGTCCAAGCAAATCATGACGGTTCATGGTGATCCACCAGTATATTCTTGAGCCATCCGGGACGATTGGTCATGATGCTGTCCACGCCCAGCACGGCATAGTAGCGCGCCTTGGCCAGTGTATCCAAGGTCCAGACATGCACGGCGAACCCGGAGTTCCGCAAGGCGGACAGGAAACCGGCGTCTAGCGTTTCATGGGCTTGGCTGGCGAGACACTCTGCCCCGATATCCGCCAGGACGTTCAGGATGTCCGCGTGTGTGGGACGCACGGCGCCGCTGCGCCGAGCCTTCCGGTAATCGGTCAGCCAGCAGACGGCCACCTCGGGCATTCGCTCCTTGAACGCGGCGAGCAGCGGTGCGTTGAAGGACAGAAGGGTTACGTCTTGCACCGCGACACGCCCGGCCAATTCTCGCGCCAAAGCTGGGGATGATCTCGGACCCGCTCTTGATTTCCAGAAACAGGCGTTTTCCCGGCAGGAAGAGATCGAGCACTTCCGTCAGGGTGGGAATACGCTCGCCGCGCCAGCGTGCCCCTTTCCAGACCCCGACATCCAGATGTCGCAGTTCATTCAGGCTGGAATCGGCTACACTGAAATCGCGATCCGCGGTACGTCGGGTGTGGGTATCATGCATGCAGACGATATGGCCGTCGCGCGTGAGGCGAAAGTCGGCTTCGATCCCGTCGGCGCCTTCTTCCAGGGCGAGACGGAAAGCCGCCAGGGTGTTTTCCGGGGCGGCCCGAGAACTACCGCGATGACCGATGATCAGGGGAATTCGTCCCATGGCATGCACACGTTCCGTCAAGGTCTCGCGTAGAGGCTCTCGATTTCATCGGCGAGGTGGGTGGCCAATACCTGGCGGCGGATTTTCAAGGTCGCGGTGAGCGCCCCGTCCCTTGTTTCCCAAGAGCCGGCGCTTGCCCGCACGCGGTGTATGCGGGCGTAACCGGGAAAACCAGCCATTTTCGCGCCGATGCGCTGCAGCAAGGCCCGTTCCGCAATCCCGCCGGCCGGCATGTCCCTGTTTTGTGGGTCGCGACCGAGCCCGTGTGCCAGTTTGTCCCATTCGGTTTCATTCAGCACGACGAGTGCAGCGAGATAGGGCCTGCCCTCTCCCATAACCATGACCTGATCGAATAGCGGATCGGTGGCGATCGCCAGTTCGAGGTCAGCGGGAGGGACCTTCTCGCCGTTCGAGAGAACGATGATGTCCTTGAGTCGGCCGGTCAGGGTGATGTGCCCATCCGCATCGATGGATGCCTGATCGCCGGTGTGTAACCAGCCTTCGGCATCGATCGCGGCCTGCGTCGCAGCACTCTCGCGCCAGTAACCCAGCATGACGCTCGGTCCTCTAACCATGAGTTCCTGATGGTCTCCGAGCTTCACCTCGACGCCGGGAAGCGGCTTGCCAACGGTCTCGGGCCGGTTATCTTCAAGCGTGTTGGTGGAGACGACCGGGCTGGCTTCGGTGAGACCATAACCCTGGAGGATGTTGAGTCCAAGCACGTTGAACACTCCGGCCACCTCGGGGTTCAGTGGGGCTCCGCCGCTGATCGCCAGCCGTATCCGGCCACCGAGGGCGGCAAGCACCGGCGCCGCGACCCATCTGTGAAGCAAAGGCCAGAGAAGGAACAGCAAGGACCACGGTCCACGGCCTTGCCCATGCAGAAAGCGTCGCCGGCCCACAGCGACGGTCAGATCGAAGAGCCGACGCCGCCATGCGGGCGCTGCGGCCAGCCGGGCGTTCACCCGCTTGTACATTCGCTCGAAAATGAGCGGCACGCAGACGATGATCGTAGGACCGACCGCCGTGAGGTCTTCGGGAAGCTTTTCGAGCGAACGGACATGGGCCACGCAAGCGCCCGCGAGCATCGGCAGATAGTAACCGACTGTCCGTTCCAGCGTATGCGAGAGGGGCAGGAAGGAAAGGAACAGGTCGTCCGTGTAGACCGGCACACGCTCCAGGCAGGCATGCGCATTGGCGAGAATGTTGCGGTGGGACAGCATCACGCCCTTGGGATGGCCCGTCGTGCCCGAGGTGTAGACGATGGAAGCGAGCGCATCGGGATCTTCATCACCGGCTGCATAGCCGTCCGCCTGATCCGGCAACCAGCGATCCAGATCCACCCGTTGTGGATGATGCGCGTCGGTCTCGCAGAACGGCGTCACCGAAACGATGCGGATCAGTTGTGGCAGTCGATCGCTGCTCTCCCGAATCTGCTCCCACTGGCGTTCCCCTTCGATCAGCAGCACCCGGGCATCCGTCTCCTTCAGGATGAAGGTGAAGTTGTCCGGGCGGTCGTTGGCATACAGCGGCACCGTCACCAGCCCGAGCCCCATGGCGGCCAGGTCAAAAACGACCCATTCCAGGCTGTTGCGCAACATGACCGCGACCCGATCCCCCGCTTGCAGCCCTTCTCGCCGCAAGGCCGCTTGCCAGCGCGCCGCCAGCCGTTCGGTTTTCTCCCAGGTGGTCGTCTCGCAGCAACGATCGTTGCGATCAAAGCGGCGGAAGCCGCAGCCCTTGGGCGACCGTTTGACCCGTTCCCGGAAAACGGCCGGCAACGTGTGCGCCGCCTCGGGCGGGATGAGGTCGATGCGGTGAGATTGGGGTTTCATTCTGGACCCCCCTGACCGAAGGTGAGTTCATCCGG
Source organism: Methylococcaceae bacterium (assembly GCA_028678445.1). GTDB lineage: Bacteria > Pseudomonadota > Gammaproteobacteria > Methylococcales > Methylococcaceae > UBA6136. Next base: position 1,468 of record JAJRDJ010000334.1, on the reverse strand, counting down.
GCTGAAATCGTCGACTGCGATCGCCGCCAGCCGGCTCTTATCGGCGTGCGCCATCAAACCGGCTTCCTCCGGGGTGATGATGCCTAGTGAGAGTGCCTCGTTCACGATTCCGGCGGGATCATCCGCTCGTATACGGTGCTGCCGCAGGGCGTGGTGAACCTTGTCTTCCGCCGGAGCCCGCCGCGAGTACGGCGCTGAAGGCCCGTTCGATCCGCCCTGTCGCGTCCTCGGGGTGTTCGTTGAGGTAGATGCCATGAGTCAGGCGATCACGCACTGGTGAGTCCTGAAGCAGAATCGATGCAAGCTGGCGAATCAGGTTCTCATCGGGTGGCGGATAGGACGTGGGGACTATCAAGGCGTTTAGCCGCCAGGCAATGGGCCGGTACGGGAGTAGCCGGAAGATCGCCTTTAGGAACTGCTGCGCTTGTTGGAGGGTGTGCTGGCAGGCCCAGTGCAACAGCGGCCGATCCGCTTCGAGGCTACCCTGATCGCGGTGATGTTTCAGACCGCAGGAGCAGAGATAGAGATTACTCAGGACATCGGCGAAGAGGCCGGATATTCGTTCCTTGCGCTTCAGCGCCCCACCCAGGGTGATCAGGGCGAAATCCGCCGTCACGGCGAAGACGGCGCTGAGCCTGGCGATCCGCCAGTAATAGCGATGGGTGTGTTTGTCACCGGGGACGCTAAGCAGACGCGCGCCACTCAGCCCCAACCCGGCGCTGGCGGCGAGATTACGCAGGATGAAGCCCAGATGCCGGAACAGGACCGCATCGAAGCGTTTCAGTACCTGGGTGGGGTCGGCATCGTAGAGAGCGGCCATCTCCTGCTGGATGAACGGATGACAGCGGATGGCGCCCTGGCCAAAGATCATCAGGCTGCGGGTAAGGATGTTCGCCCCTTCGACGGTGATGCCGATGGGGATGGTCTGGTAAGTCCGGCCAAGAAAGTTTCGGGGTCCGAGACAAATGCCCGCCCCTCCGAGAATGTCCATGCCGTCTTTGACAATTCGCCGCATTCGTTCGGTCGCTTCGTATTTGAGCAGGGCCGAGATGACCGCGGGCTTTTGTCCCTGATCAAGCGCCGCGGCGGTGACCGCGCGGGCGGCGTCGAGGAGGTAGGTCCCACCCGCCATGCGCGCCAACAGTTCCTCGATGCCTTGGCCCACTGATAAAAACGGTAGATGGATTCGCTATTACCCCGGATTCCATAATAGTTATATTGCCCTTGTAATCGCCGGTTCAATTCCTTGATGAACTGTCGCCCTTTTAGGTGGCGGTTTTCCTTGATTCATTGCTTGATTCGCCGACAGGCGCCTTGCAGTTTCTTTCTCGCGGTGCGGCGCTTGACCCTGGGTTCCCCTTGCCGATCCGGATACCTGTAAAACTCGAATCCGAGATAGGCAAACCGGCGTTTCATTCCCGGATGAAAGCGGCTGACCCGGAGGATTTGAGTCTTTTCCGGTGCGACT
>JAJRDJ010000333.1 GCA_028678445.1 Methylococcaceae bacterium | reverse complement strand
CCTCGGCTTGTCCGCCATAGCTCAAACCCAACATAATCAAGGCCAAAAGGATGCTCTTGATATTTTTCAATGCGTTCATCTTGGTTACTCCTAAGGTCTACAATAAGGTCTTACACTGTGGGCTTCTATATACCACCAGCTCATGACCAGATTATTTTGTACGAAGTGAAGGCAGCGTGATTGTGCCGTGAAGAAACCGTGAAGATATCAATAAAAATCACCTATCCGGCTCTTGGATTGTTCACGAGTCACCACCCCGGGCTATGATCCTGTCACTGCCCCATCCAGGCCATATCTTGTTGATAGAGGATCACCGGGAAATCGCCGAAATGCTGTTCGAGTATCTCGAAGGCTTGGGCTATACCCTGGATCATGCGGGCGACGGACTGACCGGTCTTCATCTCGCCATCACCCAAACCTACGATGTAATCATCCTGGACCTGATGTTACCCGGCATTGATGGTATGGAGATCTGCCAGAAGCTGCGACAGGAAGCCAGGTGCTCCACGCCGATTCTGATGCTCACGGCTCGGGACACCATGCAGGACAAAATTGCTGGGTTGGGTGCCGGTGCCGATGATTATCTGGTCAAGCCTTTCGACATCGAGGAACTATCGGCCCGATTAAAGGCCATGGTTCGACGGCACCGCGGTGACCTCACTCCGGCATTGCTAAAAGTGGGCGACCTCGCTCTCGATTTGGCTACACTGCGCGCGCGGCGGGCCGGAATAGAGCTCGATATCACACCGATTGGATTGAAAATTCTGAAGTTATTGATGCGAGCTTCGCCCCGCTTGATCTTGCGCAGCGAGATCGAGCGGGAAGTATGGGGTGATGAACTACCGGACAGTGATACCCTTCGCAGCCACATCTACAACCTTCGGAAAGTGATCGACAAACCCTTTTCCGACCCCATGATTCATACGGTGCAAAGTACCGGATATCGATTGCTCGATCCGCATGATCGCCGAAAAAATCCACAGCAAGCTTGCTAGAGCCTTCCTCCTGCAGGTAGGTTTCGTCAGTCTGGCTGCGGTACTCGGTGTGTTCGCCGCCAAACTGGTGCTCGAAGATTTACTGATTCGGCAAGCGTTGAGTGACGAGGCTGCATATTTCTGGCAACGCTACCATAGCGATCCTGGGATACCCCTGCCGGATACAAAGAACATGGGCGCGTATCTGTTGCCCCGGCAGCAGATGGAGCAGATTCCCGAAGAGCTTCGAGAGTTGCCGCCGGGCTTTCACAAACTATCCAAGGGCGCTGCCTGGAGCGCTGCCTTTGTTTCCCTGGCATCCGATGTGTGTCTGATTCTGGTTTTCGACGGGCAGCGCGTCGAGAAGTTGGCTCTCTTTTTCGGGCTGTTCCCCCTGATGGGTGTCCTGATCGTGATTTATACAGCGGCGCTGATCAGCTACCGGCTCTCGCGCCGGGCAGTGTCACCGGTCTTTCAGCTCGCCGAGGAGGTCAGCCGGATTGACCCTCACTTGACCGACGAGGCGCTGGGCGCGCTCGAGAATCTGCCCACAACGACCAATGATGAGGTCCTTGCCCTATCCGAAGCATTAGCCGGACTGGCGGGCCGACTGCGGCGTTTCATCGAACGGGAACGCGTTTTTACCCGGGATGCAAGCCATGAGCTCCGCAGCCCGATTACCGTCATCCGCATCGCCGCTGACATGCTGTTGACTGACTCGTTCTTGGCACCCGCGAGTCGCGACAAGGCGTTGCGTATCAAGCGCGCCGCCAGAGATATGGAGGACCTCACGGATGCCTTTCTGCAGCTGGCCCGGGAGTCCGAGCGGGGCCCCGCCGAGGAGTTCCTCTGCATCAACACCATCGCCGCTGAAGAGCTAGAACTCGCAAGACCGCTCCTTTCAGAGAAACCCGTGGAATTAACGCTGGTAGCCCACGGCCGCCTGTATTTAACAGCATCCGTCAAGGTGGTTTCATCGCTCATGGGCAACCTCCTTCGCAACGCCTGCACCCACACCCATGCCGGCTTCGTGCGCATTGCTGTCGATAGACAAAGCCTATCGGTGGAAGACAGCGGCGTAGGCATTGCCAAGGAACAGATCGATCAGATTTTCAGACCCTTTGTTCGCGGTCCCGAAGGGGGCTATGGGGTAGGACTGGCGATTGTGAAGAGGATTACCGAGCGGTTCGACTGGCCCATCGAGATCGACAGCATGGAAGGAAAGGGAACCCGGGTCACCATTCACTTTCCCCAGAGCCGATTCGAGCCTTTCTGATCCAGGATCCTCTGATGCTTCTGCGGGGACCAAGCACGGCATGATGTTGACCAAGTGCTGCGGGACACGAAGGTATTGCAGGCCGGCGGGATGGGTCGGCCACTGGATCAGGAATCCCAGTCAATCCAATGGAAGGGTAGGCGTCTCCGCCAGGAGTAGACTCGGGGGACCCAGCCGGTCGTCAACCCGATTATCAACCCTTGGCTGTGTGTGCGCTCTGATCCCCTGTTAGCCTGTAACAGGATAGAAGCCCGGGAGCCCCTTTCTCGTCCGAATTGGAAGAGTATAGGCAGACCCTGCCAAATCCCAGGTCGTCAGCCTTGCTGCAGGAGGCTGCGCAGGTCGATGGTCGCGGCGTTGGCACGGGCAATATAGTTGGCCAGGGTCAGCGAGTAATTGGCGAACAGGCCAAAACCGCTGCCGTTCAGAATGACGGGGCTAAGATAGGATTTCTGGCTGTTTTCCAACTCCCTGACGATCTGCTGCAGGGATACCAGAGCCGTCTTGTTGCCGAGGATATCCCTGAAATCAAATTCGATGGCCTTCAGCACCAGCATCGCGGCCCAGGTATAGCCCCTGGCCTCGAAGAAGCGGTCATCGAGCTTCAACCAGGCGGTTCTCCCCATTTCGGAGTGACGGTCAGCCGATCCCTCCGGCATGCGTTCGGCGGTGCTGGAACTCAAACGGTTGGAGTAGTCGCCAAGCCGCTTTTCCAAAACTTCCAGATACTGACGAAGATTATCCGCGCGCGCATAGAAATTGGCGTCACGCCTTCTCAATCTGTCGCGATAGCCTTCGAGAGACTCGATGCCTTTCTCGTACTCGGATTCCGACGAAGGCAGCTGCCAGGACCGGTTGTCAAAATACAAATGAGGCTCACCCTTGGACAGGTCGGGGTCCTCCTGCGACTGGGTCTGTGACCTGGCGATATTGTTGCGCAGCGCAGTAGTGGCATCACGCAGGGCAATCAGGGCCCCGAGCTCCCAGTTCGGGATGTTGTCCAGCAGTACGCTGGGCGGGAACACGTCGTTGGTCAGGAAGCCGCCCGGCTTGTGCAAGAGGGTTTGCGCGATTTTGATGAGGGTCGTGGAATACGTGTAACCCAGGGGTAGTTCCTTGGGATTTTGCACATTGGCGGCCCTGGCCGCTTCCTCGACCACATTGAAGGGGGCAGGCTCCCGGCTCCAGTACCAGCTCAGGGCGAACATGATGATACCGAGACCTATCAGGCCGCCCAGAACCCGCTTGGCTACGCGGCTTTGGGTAAAACCTTGAAGGTTGAACCCCTTTTTTCCCGAAGGTTTGGGTGCCTGCGACGTGCTATCGGTCTGGTCTGGAACTGACATTCTGGAAATCCTGTTGCGATGCCTCAAGGTCGGGCAGTATACAACAACCCAAAGCTGGCCTGACCCATCAGTGAGGGAACAACCCTTCCTGGTGAAGTATTGTTGCTTGGAAAGCGCTAGCCACGGGACTGGCCAGTGAGCGTGAGTAAAGTCGAATAGAGAACAGGGACGTATGCCGAGCCGGACTGGATGGGGGGAAGTCTCAACCCGGATCGCCCCTGCGATCAGAATATTACCTTATTCTCATTGGTTATGCATGGATTCAAAGCCTTGTTTGGCCCAAGCCGCGGATTAGGCCGGCCGCAGTCAGTGCAAAAAATTTCCGTCATTCGGGTTCATGGGTGGGGCTGCGCCGGCGGGCCCTGGGGTGGGCCTGATCATAGACATTGGCGAGATGCTGAAAATCGAGATGCGTATAGACCTGGGTGGTGCCGAGATTGGCATGCCCCAGCAACTCCTGAACGGCGCGCAAATCACCGCTGGACTCCAGCAAATGACTGGCGAATGAATGTCGCAGCATGTGGGGATGGAGATGTTCCGGCAGGCCCAGCTTGCGTTGCCAGCGCTCCAGTCGGGACTGAACCGTCCTGGGCGCGATGCGGGTGCCCCGGCGGCTGAGAAATACCGCCCGCTCCTCCTCCCCGGCCATTGGGTTCCGCAGCCTCAGCCAGGCTTCCAGCGCCCGGTTCGCACAGCTACCCACCGGCACATGGCGGGATTTTTTCCCCTTGCCCTGACGGATCAGCACCGCTCCCGCCCGGAGATCGAGGTCGGCCATGTCGAGCTGGGTCAGTTCGGACAGGCGCAGCCCCGAGGAATAAAACAGCTCCCACATGGCGACATCCCGCACTTCCAGCGCATCCCCGGCCGGCGCCTCGAGGAGGCCGCTCATCTGATCCACGTCGAGCAACTTGGGCAATTTTCGGGGTGCCTTGGGCGCCCTGATGCCGTTCACGGGGTTGCGGTCCGTCTCACCCTGTTTGATTAAAAAATTGAACAGGCCGCGGATGGCCGAAAGCTCCCGCTGCAGGCTGCGGCTGCCCACGGCGTGCCGGTGGCGCTGGGCAATGTGCTCCCGGATAT
>JAJRDJ010000332.1 GCA_028678445.1 Methylococcaceae bacterium | reverse complement strand
CCTCCTCGTCGAGGTGTCCGTCGTCAGATGACCGCGAGACTAGCACTGAGAAGACGCGTAGCAAGGATTGGCTCCAGGGCTCGACGGCGGTCAGTCCTGGCCCATAGCGGCGCTTACCTGAACAACTCGGATTGTCAGTTATCAGGAGACCAGCTGACATCGGTGGCACGCAGCCAAAGCGGCGCTCCTGACCCGTAGCAGACTTCGACCATTTTCCAATGCCTGCTTGAAGCAAACAGACTTCTCCGCCCGCGCAAGCGCCGATTCGATCCAAGCACTAACAATTTACCCTTAACCGCCCGATGGGGGCTGATCAGCGAGCTGTTTGCCCTCAGATTTCACTCGCTACCAGCTAATCTCTTCGCTAACGTGGAGCAGGCTTGGTTCTGAATCTGGGAGGTAATCTGGCGTTGGCACTTCTGGATCCCCGCCGTGGTGGGCGTGGAGCACGCCTTGCTTCCCGAGCAGCGCCTTTGGCGGACAATCTGCGCCCAGTATGGCCCGGTATGAAAGGCGGCCGCTACCGACCGCTGGACCCTCCCGATGTCATACGCATTCACCAAGCAGCCCTTGATGTTCTGGAAACAATCGGCATGGCAGATGCCCCGCCAAGCGGGGTGGAGCTGCTGACCGTGGCAGGCGCGAAGCTGGAGAACAATGGCCGGATCACCTTTCCGCGCTCACTCGTCGAGGACGTCATCGCCGGTGCTGGTCGGCATTTCGTGCTCCATGGTCAGAATCCGCGCCACGACATAGAGCCTTGGGGAGAGAAAGTCTACTTCGGTACGGCCGGCGCCGCAGTGTACATGGTCGATGCGCGGACGGGCAGCTACCGCGATTCGACAGTCAAGGACCTCTACGACATAGCCCGCACGGTCGATGCGCTGGAACATGTCCATTTCTACCAGCGCTCCGTGGTCTGCCGCGACATTCCGGTGCCCTTCGAAATGGATTTCAACACCTGCTATGCGGCTGTTCGGGGGACCGCCAAGCACGTGGGCACCAGTTGGGGCGAGCCAGATCACATGCAAGCTTCGCTGGAGATGCTGCACCTGATCGCCGGCGGCGAAGCACAGTGGCGGGCCCGACCCTTTGTTAGCCAGTCCAATTGCTTCGTGGTGCCGCCTTTGCGTTTCGCACCTGAAGCCTGCCGGTGCCTCGAGGTCGCGGTGCGGGCCGGTATGCCAGTCTTCCTGGTCTCGGCTGGTCAGGCCGGCGCCACATCGCCTGCCGCGATTGCCGGTTCTCTGGTCCAGGAAGTCGCCGAATGCCTGGCCGGCCTGGTCTATGTCAACGCGGTGCGCAAGGGAGCACCTGCCATCATGGGTCCGTTCTGCTTCGTCTCTGACCTGAGGACGGGAGCCATGTCGGGCGGCAGCCCGGAGCAGGCGCTGCTGTCGGCCGCCGCGGCGCAGATCATCCATCACTACGATCTCACCTCGGGCGTTCCTTCCGGCATGACGGATTCCAAGCTTCCCGACATCCAGTCGGGATATGAGAAGGCCTACAATCATGCGCTGATCGGAAATGCTGGCGGCAATCTCCTCTATGAGTCCGCAGGAATGGTGGCGAGCCTTCTGGGCTTCAGCATGGAACAGCTGATCATCGACAACGACATCATCGGGGCGACGCAGAGGACCATCCGGAGCATCGACGTCGACGACGACTCCCTTTCCGTGGAATCGATCCGGGAGACTTGCCTCGGAGGGCCCAATCACTTCCTCGGCAGTCCACAGACCCTGGCGCGGATGCAGAAGGACTATCTCTATCCGTCGGTTGGTGATCGCAGTTCACCAAAGGAATGGGACGAGAAAGGTCGCCCCACAATCCTCGACCGGGCCGGGCGCCGGTTGAAGGACATTCTCGACGGGCATTTTCCAACTCACATCCCGGTGGATGTCGACGACAGCATCCGCGAGCGATTTCCGGTAAGGCTGCCACGCGAGCTGATCCGGACCCCGGCTCAATGACGACTGATCGCTTCGCCACTGGTGATGGTGTTGCCACCATGAAGGCGGTCGTCACCACCGGAAACGGCGGCTATGACAAACTCGTCTACCGCGACGTTCCAATCCCCGTTCCCGGGCCTGGCGAGGTCCTCGTCCGGGTCCTCGCCGCGGGCGTAAACAACACGGAAATCAACACCAGGCTCGGCTGGTATTCTTCGGAGGTCACGAGCAGCACGCTCGAAGCCGCCGCTGCGCCTCCCGCCGAAAGGCCCGACGGCGGGTGGAACGCGGCGACGCCCTTCCCGTTTATCCAGGGCACCGATTGCTGTGGTCGCGTCGTGTCCACTCAGGACGTGGCCGGGATGAGCCTCGTTGGAAGACGCATACTGATCAGGCCATGTATGCGCCCCCATGGTTTCGCTAGCATGGAAAACATTTGGATGGCGTCGGATTTCGATGGCGCGTTCGCGCAATACGTGAAGGTTCCAGCCTCCGAGGTGTTTCCAGTGAATTGCGACTGGAGTGACGAAGAACTTGCGACGATTCCATGTGCCTATGGTACCGCAGAGAACATGTTGCATCGCGCCCGGTTGACACGTGGCGAGCATGTTCTGGTCACGGGTGCCTCCGGTGGTGTGGGGTCGGCGACGGTGCAGCTGGCCAGGCGGCGCGGCGCATTGGTTACAGCCATCGCCGGTCGGGATAAGATGGAGGCGGTGCGGGCGCTCGGATGCGACCGCGTGATTTCCCGAGGCGATGATCCGGTCCAAGCACTTGGAAAGGATAGTGTGGATCTCGTTGTGGACAATGTCGCAGGCGCGGGCTTCGGCGCGATGCTCAAGCTACTGAAGCGCGGCGGTCGCTACGTGTCGTCAGGGGCAATCGGTGGACCAATGGTGACATTCGACTTACGGGATTTCTACTTGAAGGACCTGACGCTAATTGGGTGTACCGCCTGGGACGAGCCGGTATTCCCGAATCTCGTCTCATACATCGAGCGACGTGAGATCAGACCGCTCCTTGCGCGAGTCTTCCCTTTGCAAGAGATCGTAGCGGCTCAGCGGGAATTCCTTGAAAAGCGCCATGTCGGGAAATTTGTTCTCGTGCCGCCTTAGCTTGTCTACCGCTGGACGCTGATCCGCAGGTTGGTTCTTCCGCCTTGTTGGCAATCATTGCGCTGAAGGTCAGATGTTGGCCCGGTACAGAAATCCCAGAGCACACGAATATGGAGCATTGCATTGCTCGATCTCGCTGGACGTGGGGTCATCGGCCATATGCGTACCTCACATTGGCGATGAACACGATTCCACTCGACCTCAGGTCAGCCTTACAATAGGCTCTTAGCGCGCATGGTGCAGAATGTTGGTACGGCCGTGGGGAGAGGAAAACCAAATGGCGTTAGGCCGGGAAGAGATCACCAAGATCGCAGAGCATTATGAAGCGGCCTGGAATTCGGGCAATCCAGCCCAAGTGGCGGCATGTTACGCTCCAAACGGTGGCATCATCATCAATCGTGGCACGCCGTGGCAAGGCCGTGCCAAGATCGTAGAAATGGCGGCGGGGTTCTTTGCAGACGTCAAGGACATGCGTGTGATCCTCGACGAATTGCGGGTTGCGGGCGATCACGTGGCGTTCATCTGGACCTTCACTGGGCGGCATGCTGGAACGAACAACCCGCTGGACGTAAAAGGGTGGGAAGAGTGGGATCTCGATACCGGCGGCGCAATATCTGCTTCTAAGGGATGGTATGACGCAGAGGATTACGCGCGCCAAGTTGCAGGCCAATGAGCTAAGCTGATCACGTCGCATGTTGGCTTTTGGCGTTCATGCCAGCGCCTTCGCATTGGGAGCCAAGGCTACCAAAGTCACTCGCCTGCAGCAGCCGCCTGGGGGTTGTTTACCAGGACGGGTCGCGGCCTTTCTCGCTGCCCTCGAGGACAACCGGTAGCTGGCCCCGGCCAAGGTCAAAGGGCTGGACGTAGGCCAGGTCGAGGGCATGTCTAAACTCTTCTTGAATCCGCGCCAGGG
>JAJRDJ010000331.1 GCA_028678445.1 Methylococcaceae bacterium | reverse complement strand
TCCCTTGAAAATAGCCCTTTGGATTTCGGGGGCGGTGAGGCAATCGCCATGTCCGGTTAGCCCACATTTCCGGAATCGGTAGTAACGGGGTCGGGCACCTTTGTTTCGATGTACCACCCGCGATTGGCAGAGCGGAAGACACTCCGGTTCCTTGTGTCTGGGGTTGACAGCCCGCGTAGCATCGAAGCGGGGCAAGGCCTTGGCAACTTCACGAGCCAGGTAGGGTAGGCATCGCGCACCTTAAACAATGCGAAATACGGCATGAACCTGGCCGTCAATTGCCGATATGGGATTTCGGCGCATCCCCGCGAACGCATGGGAATGTTTAGGCACCGCTCCGCGAATGGTGCGCGGTGCTACGCTGTTTCGGTAATCGTCGGCGCGGGATTTTGGATCGCCTCCGGCGAACGTCCGGGAATGTTCCGGGATCGTGAACGGTGCGCGATGCACGCCCTACAATCCACAACCCTTGTCTCGGGATATGGCTTATGGCCAATTTTCGGCGCGTTTATGTGCCGGGTGGATCGGGGTATTGGGGTCAAGTCTTGCGAGCGGCGCACGAGCGGCGCGGGGTAAGGTCTTGCAATACACCAATCATCACCGGGTGACCGGGCATATATTGCTTGTCGCTTTGCAAGACCTGACCCCGATGTCCTGCGCTTATCGACCCATCAGCGGCGCCGGGCGCCGGGCATGCATGGCCCATCGGCCAAGCCGGTACAGGGCTATCGGCACTGCAATACACACAAAGCCTCCGATGGCCGCGATCAGCCAGTCGTCGCCGTGCAAAGGCTGCAGGAACAGGTGGCTGGCGAACCAGGGCACCTGCACGAATAGCCCGGCCACGGCCATCGTGAGCAGGGTCATCACCCAGGCGGCGGGGGTTCTCAGCCCGCTCAGCACGGCGGTGGTGGCCGCGCTGGCGACGCTGAGGATCACCATCGCCATGGCCCGCGCATGTTCGATATTGAGACCCGGCTGCAGGCTGCGGTGATGGCTCCAAAGGAGTAGTGCGGTTAAAAGCGCGCCGATGATGGCGATCAGGGTCCATTCGCCCAGCGAGAAGAACCGGGCGGCCGTGCGCCGGGATTCCGGTCGCAGGGATCCGTGCGCCGGCAGCTCCTGGAATACCAGCAGCGCGGTCGGATGAATGAGGGTTTCGTACCAGACGATATGAATGGGCATGTACAGGATCGGATAGCCCATGAGCGGGATGACCGTGGCGGTGATGACGAGCGGAATATGCAGCAGCAGAATGTACTGGAAACTGAGCTGCAGGTTCCGGAAGAGCTGCCGCCCTTCCGCGATCGCCCGCACGATGGTGCGGAAATTGTCGTCCAGCAACACGATAGCCGCCGCTTCGCGGGCGCTGCGCGTGCCGCGTTCGCCCATGGCGATGCCGATATTCGCCGCTTGCAGTGCGGGCACGTCATTCACGCCGTCGCCCGTGACCGCAACAATTTCGCCCCGGGCTTTCAGGGCCCGGACCAGCGACAGCTTCTGCGTTGGCAGGGCGCGGGCCACGACGGCAAAGTCGTCGATCCGCGACGTTTTGCCGTTCTCCACCCGGCTGGCCAGTGCATCGCCCAGGATTACGCCCTCCGCCCCTTCGATCAGCCCCAGTTCCCGGGCTATGCAGGCGGCGGTGGCCGGATGATCGCCGGTGACCATGATGACGCGGATGCCCGCCTCGCGGCACTCACGCACGGCGTCATGGGCGCCGGCGCGGACTGGATCTTCGAAGGCCAGCAGCCCGGCAAATTGGCCGGCCCGGTCGGGCTCGCCGCCCTGCCAGTCCGGGCCGATGTCCCAATAGAGGCAGGCCAGGACCTTGTGGCCCTGTTCCGCCAGGGTCTCGATCTCGGCGGTCCAGGTGTGTTGCTGATCGACCGTCAGCGATGACAGCGGCAGGAGGATTTCCGGCGAGCCCTTACTGACCGCGGTGCGCTTGCCATCGATTTGCACGACAGCGGATTCCCGCCGCCGTTGCTCGGTGTAGGGGTAGGTTGCCAGCACCTCCATGGGAGCCGCGACTGGCGATCGCTGGCTGAAGCTCCCGATAATCGCGGTGTCCATCGGGTCGCCGGTGTCGAGCCTTGACGCCAGCGCGGCCCAGCGTAGCAGTTCATCCTCGGAATGATCCGCGGCCGGCACGATATGCTGGAGCCGCAACCGTCCTTCCGTCAGGGTGCCGGTCTTGTCGGAACACACGCAGGTGACGCGGCCGATGTTCTCTACCGAGACACCGCGCCGTACCAGCGCTTTCTGGCGGGCCAGCCGGTATACACCCACGCCGAGGAAGACGGTGAACACCACCGGGAACTCCTCCGGGAGCGCCGCCACCGCCAGGGTGGCCGCGCTCACCAGGGCATCCACCCAGTCATGACCCTGATGCAGGCGCACTCCGGCGAGGATCAGGCATAGCACCCCGGCAAACACCATCAGCGTGGTTACCAGGTTGCCAATCGCCTCCTGCAACGGTGTTCGCTCGCGCTGGCCGGTGGCGGCGGCCTGAACGATCTCGCCATACAGGGTTTCGGCACCGGTAAACACGACCCGCAGCGTTAGTTTGCCCGTCAGCAGACGGGTTCCCGCGAAACCCCAGTGCGCTTCATCCACCCAAAGCCCGTTATCGGTTTGAGCATTCGCTGCCGGCGGCCATGCCAGCAGGTGCTTGGCGACGGGAAAGGCCTCACCGGTCAGGGAGGATTCATCGGCCTGCAGGTCCAGCCCTTCGACGATCAGCCCGTCGGCCGGGAAAGGCTCGCCGGTCGCCACCCGGACCAGATCGCCGGGCACCAGATCGACGGCGGGGATTTCCATGGCCGTGCCGCTACGAATCGCTACGGCCGTTAGCGCCAGTTGCCGGCTCAAGCCTTCGGTAGAGGCTTGGGTGCGCC
>JAJRDJ010000330.1 GCA_028678445.1 Methylococcaceae bacterium | reverse complement strand
TTGTGAACAAGATACTGCTCGACGCCATAAAAAAAGGGGCGTCGGATATCCATTTCGAACCCTACGAGAAGGAATTCAGGATCCGGGTGCGGAATGATGGCATGTTGCATGAAATCGCCAGTCCGCCGGTCAACTTGGCGGGGCGCATCGCGGCCCGGCTAAAGGTCATGTCGCGCATGGATATTGCCGAGCACCGGGTGCCGCAGGATGGCCGCATCAAGCTGGAACTGTCCAAACAGCGCGGCATCGATTTTCGCGTCAATACGTGTCCTACGCTATTCGGCGAAAAAATTGTGCTGCGTATTCTCGATCCCACCTCGGCACAGATCGGCATCGAAAAACTCGGTTTCGAGCCGGAGCAGCGGGCGAGCTTCATGGAGGCCATCCACAAGCCTTACGGCATGATTCTGGTGACGGGTCCCACAGGGAGCGGCAAGACCGTCACACTCTATACAGGTTTGAATATTCTGAATACCGGTGACCGCAATATCTCGACGGTAGAGGACCCGGTAGAAATTACCGTACCGGGGATCAATCAGGTGAACGTCAACATCAAGACCCGGCTGACGTTCGCCGAGGCGTTGCGGGCGTTCCTGCGGCAGGATCCGGACGTCATCATGGTTGGCGAAATCCGGGATCTCGAGACCGCCGAGATCGCTGTGAAAGCGGCGCAAACCGGCCATCTGGTCTTGTCTACCCTGCATACGAATGATGCGCCACAAACACTCAACCGTCTGATGCAGATGGGTATTCCACCCTTCAATATCGCCTCTGCAGTGCTGCTGATCATGGCTCAGCGTTTGGCCCGGCGGCTCTGTGAATTTTGCAAAAGGCCTCTGGACATGCCTCCCGAGGCTCTCCTTGAGGCTGGTTTCAGGGAACGTGATCTCGAAGAGGGATTGACCGTTTATGGCCCTTCCGAGTGTGAACACTGTGTCAAGGGATACAAGGGTCGGGTGGGAATCTATCAGGTGATGCCGATTACCGATGCCCTGACCCGCATCATTCTCGAAGGCGGACAGGTCAACCGGATTATCGAGCAGGCCAGCGCCGAGGGCATTGCCGATCTCAGGGCCTCGGGCTTGAGGAAGGTCAAGACCGGCATTACCAGTCTTTCTGAAATAGACCGGGTCACGCGGGACTGAGGCCATGGCACACGCTAAAGACCCGCTGGCCTGGTTTATTTGGGAAGGGACCGATAACCGGGGGGTGCGTACCAAGGGTGAATTGGCCGCCCGTACCGAAATGGTGGCGCGCGCCGAACTGCGGCGGCAGGGCATCAGGGTGGTCAAGCTCAGGAAAAAGCCTCGGGCGATTTTTGGCGCCCGACAGAAAAAAATCACCACCCGGGACATCGCCATTTTCAGTCGCCAACTGGCCACCATGCTGTCGGCAGGCGTGCCCCTGGTTCAGGCCTTCGACATCGTCGGGCGGGGGCATGAAAACCCCTCGATGCAGGATCTTCTGCTGCGTATCAAGTCCGATATCGAAAGTGGCATTTCGCTGGCCGAGGCGCTAGGCCGGCATCCGCTGTATTTCGATGAGTTATTCTGCAATCTCGTGCAGGCCGGCGAGCAGGCCGGTGTCCTTGAAACTCTGCTGCACAAGATTGCCGAGTACAAGGAAAAGACCGAATCCATCAAGGCCAAGATAAAAAAAGCGCTGACCTATCCTACCGCCGTGGTTGTTGTGGCAGTGGTGGTGACCGCCATCCTGTTGATCTTCGTAGTCCCGCAATTCGAGGAGTTGTTCAAGGGGTTTGGCGCCGATCTGCCTGCATTCACCCGCCTGGTGGTGGATCTTTCGAAGTTTGTTCAGGAATGGTGGTATGTCATTCTGGGAGGTTTGATCTTGATCGTCTATGGGTTTATCCAGTTAAAGAACCGCTCTGACGCGTTTAATCAGGCGCTCGACCGGTTGGCTCTCAGAGTTCCGGTGGTAGGCATCATCATTCACAAAGCTGCCATCGCCCGTTTTGCTCGCACCCTGGCCACGATGTCCACGGCCGGTGTGCCGCTCGTAGAGGCTCTGGAATCAGTGTCGGGTGCCACCGGCAATTTTGTATACTCGAACGCCGTGCTGCAGATGCGGGATGATGTTTCGTCCGGCACTCAATTGCAGGCCTCCATGCGCCAAACCGCATTGTTTCCCAATATGGTGATCCAGATGGTGGCGATCGGCGAGGAGTCCGGCTCGCTGGATAATATGCTGGGAAAAGTCGCCGACTTTTATGAAGAGGAGGTGGACAATGCCGTGAGCTCCCTCAGCAGCCTGATAGAACCGATGATCATGGCGGTCCTGGGCGTCGTCGTGGGTGGCTTGGTTATCGCCATGTACCTGCCTATCTTCAAGCTTGGCTCAGTGGTCTAGGACTGAACATGATCGATGGAATAGAATCATCTTCCCTCGCTTTCAAGCTGGCCATCGGCGTCCTGGGGTTGCTGGTAGGCAGCTTTCTCAATGTTGTCATATACCGATTGCCGATCATGCTTGAACGGGACTGGCGCCGTGAATGCCGGGCGTTTCTGGGGCTTGATTCGGCGACTACAGTGGCGGAAGAGTCCTTCAACCTGGCCGTTCCGGGTTCCCAATGCCCACACTGCGGAAAGCCAATAGGGGTTTTGGAGAATATCCCGCTCCTGAGCTACCTGCACTTGAGGGGGCGATGTTCCGGGTGTCAGACGCTCATCACCCCGCGTTATCCTTTGGTAGAGCTGCTGACAGCGGTGCTTTCGTTCGCGGTGGCAGCAAGGTTTGGCCCCACGATACCCATGTTGGCGGCGCTAGTGCTCACCTGGACCCTGGTGGCACTGAGCTTCATCGATATCGACCAGCAACTGCTGCCGGACGTCATCACCTTACCGGTGCTCTGGCTGGGATTATGGCTCAGCGTTTTCAATGTTTTCACCGATAGCCAGAACAGCATTATCGGCGCGGTTGCGGGTTACTTGATCCTGTGGATGGTCTATTGGCTCTTCAAACGGCTGACCGGCAAGGAAGGCATGGGCTATGGCGATTTCAAGCTGTTGGCTTTGCTGGGTGCGTGGCTGGGCTGGAGTTATCTGCCCCTGATCATTATTTTGTCCTCGGTCGTTGGTGCACTCACCGGCATCTTGATGATTCTCCTCCTACGACGGGATCACCGGGGGCCCATGCCGTTCGGGCCCTATCTGGCGGCTGCCGGCTGGCTAGCCCTGTTTTGGGGGGATCGGCTCAATGCGCTTTACCTCGGCTGGCTTGCACACACTTAGCGAGGTTCAATGTACAAGGTAGGACTGACGGGTGGTATCGGTTGTGGGAAGACCGTTATAGCGAAATTGTTCGAGGCGCATGGCGTCCCGGTGATTGATGCCGATGTTCTCGCCCGACGCTTGGTGGAAC
>JAJRDJ010000329.1 GCA_028678445.1 Methylococcaceae bacterium | reverse complement strand
AGGGCCGCGTCTGCAGGGAAATCCTGGTGATGCCGGCATGCTGAGCGATGGCCAGCACCTCGGCGGCCTTGCCGTAAGGGATTTTTTCATCCACCTCGAACTGGACGGTCAGTTCCGGGTTTTGCGCGAGGCGCTCGCTGAGTTTCTGGCCTAGCGTTGCCGTATCCATAGTCTCCTTGTCGAGATAAATGGTGCCGGTAGTGTCGATACTGACCATCGTGACCGGGTTCTGCGGAGCCGGGGCGGCGGCGACGGTTTTGGGCAGGTTGACGCCGACGGACTGGGTAAGCAGTGGCGCCGTGACGATGAACACCACCAGCAAGACCAGCATCACATCCACCAGCGGCGTGACGTTGATCTCGCTCATCGCCTGCTGATCGTTCTTGTTGCCGAAAGCCATCTTAGCCTCCCTTCTTCAGCGAAAAGCCCGTTTTCAGTGCCAGGTGCAAAAAATCCGTGGCGAAATTTTCCAGATCGGTCTCGGTCAGCTTGACCTTCCGTAAAAAGTAGTTGTAGGCCAGTACCGCCGGAATGGCCGAGGCAATGCCAATGGCCGTGGCGATGAGCGCCTCGCCGATGGGTCCGGCCACGACATCGAGGCTGGCGGAACCGGCTCTGCTGATGTCCTTGAGGGCATGCATGATCCCCCACACCGTTCCGAAGAGGCCGATGAATGGTGCGGTGCTGCCGATGCTGGCGAGGACGGTCAGTCCTTGTTCGACGAGGTGGCGTTCCTGCTGGATATGCTGGCGGAGGCTGCGCTCCAGAATGTCCTGGCGATCGCCGCTGGATTGCAGGCTGGGTGCATAGTCGGCATGCGTGTCATTCAGGACATCGAAACCCGCCTTGGCGATACGGGCCAAGGGGCCGGGCATGCCGCTCAGCTCCGCCGCGGCCGCCAGGCTCAGACGACCTGATCTCACGGAAACTACGCCGACCCCAGTTTGAACACGAGTCGTAGGTTGGTGCGCGGAAATAGCGTTTCGGTGGCATTGAGTTCCTCGCAGAGTTTGGCGATGGCCAGATCGTTGGCGGCGTTGGCCCCGTGGTGCAGCCGCACCGTCAAGGTTCCCGCTGCGGGGTCCGGCAACAAATCAGCATCGGTCGTGTAGAGGGCGCACAGCAGCCGGCGGGCCTCGTCTGGCCGTGTGAGATGCTCGCGCAAACTGTTCGCCATCGCGGTTTCGGCGCGGTAAGCGATCATCTTGAGGGTATCGACGAGTTGCTTGCTCTGGGTGCTGAGCTGGTGAAATCGCGCTGCCTCGGGTAGTTCGTCGATAGTGATGTGGTGGGGTGTGGCCTTGCGCTCGGCCTTGCGTGACGCGAGCTCCGTTTGTAGGGTTTCAATCTCCTCTTGTAGCGTGGCCTTACGCCGCACGAACGCTTCGACTGGCGCGGGGTCGATGGGCTCCTCCAGATTGATGGCGCCGAACTGGGCCAGGCGGCGGCTGAGCTGGCCGGTGAGGGAACGGACCTGGCCGTCGAGGTGGCGATAGGCGGGGTTGACTACTGGTAGGGGCTCAGCAATCGCCGCAGTGCGATAGTCCGCCAAGCGGTCCAGTCCGAAGTGTTCACGGGCGTACTTGAAGAAGTTTTCCTGCGACCAGCGAGCGAACATGGCCGCCGCCAGGGGGGCTGGGGCGCTGCCGTAGTCGGTGCAGAGGATGGCGGTTTGATGACCGCGTTCGCCGCGCTTGCGCAGTTCGCGCACCCACAGTCCGTTACTCAGGCAGGTGCCCCGCTCGGCTAGGTCCAAGGTGACTACTGCGCCGTTGCCCAAGCGCACTGGCGTGGGGGCAAATTCCTCTGCTGACCAATCCTCACCAGGGAATTTGTGATAAGTGAGACAGGCGATGCGTTGGTCCTTCATCCGCGCCAGGAACGCCGGTGAATAACCTTCCCGGTCGAACACCCGCGTGAAACGATGGTGCAGCGGATTAACGGGCCGTAGTTCCGCCGTTGGCTGAGCCGGTACACAGCGTTCGAGTTGCGGCAAGAGGTCCTGCTCAATGACCTGAATCAGGCCGGGATCGACGACCTGATTGACCACGAAGAAGGGCTGGCCGTCCATGGCATTGACCCAATAATCGGTGGTGGCGCGCAGACACCGTCGTTCACGGGCCACGGAGTGGCGCGGGAGTGCGGTCTGGCGACCGTGGTAGACGCGCACAGGCCCATCAATGTAGAGCACGCCGGCCTGCTCGGGCAGCGCCGCCATCCAGCGCTCGCACAACGCCGCGCTCCATTGCGCGGGTTGGTCGTCGCGGGCCAGCCGCTGAATCTTGGCCCGCAGCGTGCGCACTTCCGGGACCCGATCCAGCCCCAGGAGGTTGCCCCACTCGCCCGGGGCACAGTAGCGCAGCGACTCCATGGAGGGCAGCCGCGCCAGGGCCATGAAGGCGAGCAGGAGCAGTAAGCTGTCGAGTCCGTAGTAGCCTTTGGGCAAGGTCAAGAAGCGCTCCACGCCCTCCAGCAGACCCACGGCCAGCAACGCCGGCAGCGCACACAGCAGGCCGCCATTCGGTACATCCAGCGCCGCTTCAAACTGGGGAGCCACGGCCGCGAGTTCACCGAGGCTGGCGGCCAGACGCCCTTCGACATCCGCTGCCGCCATACCCAGCGGGGCGCAGCGAGCGGCGGCGCTGCGCTCACTCTTGGTGGTTACGGCGACGGCAGCGTTTTTTTTACTGGCGAGTGCAGCCGTCCGGAGCGTACCGCCTTGGCGAGCGTGTCGGGTTTCACCCCCAGGCGCTCGGCCACCGCTGCGGTCGCCAACCCCTCATCGAGCCGTTGCTGGGCCTCGGCCATGACCGCCGGGGTC
This sequence comes from Methylococcaceae bacterium, assembly GCA_028678445.1. GTDB lineage: Bacteria > Pseudomonadota > Gammaproteobacteria > Methylococcales > Methylococcaceae > UBA6136. Next base: position 741 of record JAJRDJ010000329.1, on the reverse strand, counting down.
AACACCGCCGGCCCGCGCCGCTGACGTGGTCGATAGAACCCCCGGGGACCTTCCTCCCGATAGCGCTTCACCGCCCGTTTGAGGCTGATCTTCGTCACCCCAAAGGCGCGCACGATGTCCGCCTGTCGGGCGTTGCCGTTGACGCAAAACTGCGCGGTGATCATGCGAAACGAGTCCATGTCACCCTCGTCGTGAATGAACACCGGCATGTCGCCGTTGAAATAAGTGATCCGCCCGTCTTGCTGGCGAAACGCTAACAGCGGGGTGATGTGGGTGACCCCCACGGGGAAAAACGGCAACGCGGTCTGGGGCATCGGCATTCACTGGCAACGAGTCGCAATCGGCGCACACCGACCGGCGCCGAGAAAGCGGTATCGTTACAGAATCCGCCAGCCAATTGAAGTCCGGTGGGCACCCGGGTGGCAGAGCGACTGCTTGTCCCTGAATTGTCGAGAGATTTTCAGATCTCTACAGTATTCGAATGTAAGGTCGAGATCAGGTCATCTGAGGCTGGGGGCACTCCAGAAGGCTTTGGCGTAGGCGCGATTGGCGCGCTGCAGCCGCCACTGCTCCCAGCTTTTCAGCAGGATAATGGCCCAGACGATGACGGAAAAGCCGATCAACACCCATAGGGTCAGGTTGACGATAGGGCTGGATGCGAAATCTAGCATGGCGGTAGAGCCTCATGGGGAATCGAGCAGGTTGAAGTTGATCGGGACATTGACCACGCTATCGACGGCT
>JAJRDJ010000328.1 GCA_028678445.1 Methylococcaceae bacterium | reverse complement strand
GGTGCCCAGATAGATGGCCGGAACCATCGCGACGACGAAGCCCAAGAGGGCCAGAAGGATTGGTCCCGCCTCCGCCCCATGATGTTGCACCATGGTATAAATCGGGAAGGCGGCGATCGCAATGCCGGGCAGCGCCGCCAGGAAAATCAGCATCACCATCACCAGGTAGCCGAGCAAGAGCTGGCCAAAGGCGAGGCGGAAGCCGGCGAAAACGTCGCCGATCTCGGCGGGCTGCCGGCGAATGTGCTTCAAGAGGAAATAGTAAACACCACCCATCAAAGGCCCGGTCAGGATAATGTTGGCCAGAGAGAATACCAGTCCCACAAACGGGATTTGCGCCAGCCCGCTCAGGCCGAGTTGAATGAGAAAGAAGATGGCGATGCCCCCAAAGACCATACCGAAGTTATTCTTCAGCAAAGCCCAGGCGTCTCCGACGCAGCGCCCAATATCCAGATCATAGTCGCGGGTGAAAATGTCGGGCGGCAGGCCGGTCTGGGTGCCCCAAGGCGGGGGGTCGCTTGCCATCGGCGGTTTGGAGACCAGCAGGTCGGCGAACTCAGCGTAGAAGGTCAGCGGGTTCCAGCCACCCGAGGCTTCGGACCAAACAGAGGTCTGCCCGTTGACCCGCCCTTCGGTGAACCATTCGCGCAATTGTTCGGCGGTGACGGGGCCGTACTCCTTTTGATCCGATCCGATGATCTTATACATAGTCCCCCTCAGTGGAACGCGTTCTTGACTTCGGGTTTAGACAAGACTACCAGCGCCCAAATCCCAATCGGCAGACCGAGCAAGCAGCATGGGGAGAAGCACGGAATCATCGCGATGATGCTGGCGGTCATGGCCAGGCCGTAGCTCTCGAGTTTTTTCATCTTCAGGCCGCCGAGCAGAATCACGCCGCTCACCAGAATGCCGATAATGTTCGACACGACACCGATCGTGCCGGAGAACATATTGGCCCAGGCCTCTTTGGGCATCTGGCTGTTTTCCAGGAAGGAGGCGCCGGCCAAATTGAAGATCAGAGAGATTATCTGAAGGAGCACCCCCAGAATGGCGACGACGATTAAACCAATGGCTGGTCCCCGGACCAGCTCGGCGCCCGCTGAGCTCGGCGCTGGCATGGCCCGCATGGCCGGCACTGCGCCCGGCGAAGCCGCCGCGAATTCCGGGAGATCCCCGAGTGCCTTCCATTCGGTGGCGCCCTCGGGCAGAACCTGGGTTTGCAGGCTGACCCGTCCTTCGGTGATCCACTGCCGCAATTGTTCGGCGGTGACTGGTCCATACTCCTTTTGGTCGGCTCCGATGACTTTATACATAGCTTATGGCCTTTCTTCGCTACTGATTAACTTCGGTTGTATGTGATTACTCGTCTGCGCGCAAGCGTCGGCTGGTTCACCTCATGGCCGCAGCAGGGCAAAGGGCGTGCCAGGGAGGTTGCGCAGCACGCTGACGACAAGCACTGCGGTCAGTATCAGCCACAGCCAAGCCGGGCGCAGAGCGGGAGACGCGGGCTGGTTCCGCGCTGCCTGTAGCCCATATCTCACGCCGAACCACAACAGAAAAGGCAGGGACACAACCAGCATCGGATTAAGGCGGAAGGCGGCTGCCAGTTGGCCGTGCAGCAGTTCGTGGAACCCGCGCAAGGCACCGCACCCGGGACAGAGCAGGCCGGTGGCTTTGTGGAAGAAGCAGACCGGGTAGAAATGATACTGCCTCGGGTCAAACCAGAAGAGCACCAGGCCGGCGACCGCGACGAGCAGAACACACACGGCCAGGCCGGCACGGGCGCCCATCGGGAACAGCCGCGCGCCGGGAGCGGGTTTAAATGGTGCGTCAGACGATGGCATGCTAGAGCCTCTCGATTTTGCGCAGGATGTCCGGCGTGCTCAGCGCGAGGCCGAGCGTGAATAGCAGCGCCGCCAGGACCAAGCTGAAGAGGGACAGCACCAGGCCCGCGATCGCCAGGCCCCGCCCTTCTTGCGAATGCGGGTCGTTTCTGATCTGGGCGAGGGCGACGAGGGCAAATACGATCCCCAGCAAATTGAACGGCATTCCGTAGCAGCAACACATGCCGCAGGTGATCGAGAGAACGCCCATGATCATGGCCGTAAAGGCCAGCGAATTGGTCCGGGGAGTTGGGGTAATGGAGATCGGCCGCGGGCTGGGCCAGGGCGGAGGTGTGTGGCCGAGCGCCACAGCGAACTCCAGATACTCCGTGAGCGGTTTCCATTGCGAGGTCCCTTCAGCGAGCGCCCTGGTCTGGGCGTTGGCCCGGCCTTCGGCGATCCACTCGCGCAACTGGTCCGCCGTAATCGGACCGTATTCCCTGCCGTCTGCGCCGATGATCCTATACATGAGTTGATTCTGCCCGGGAAGGGCGGCTAGAACCACTCCTTCCGTCCGTCAACATACACCCGCACGAATTCCTCGTCAGGCTTGCACAAGTAGATTATGCCCTCAACCAGGCCGATGATGTGCATGACCCACCACCCGATGCCGCAGGTCAGCACGGTGACCAGCAGCATGATCAGCCCGGCACCTGTGTAGCCGAGAATGAACTTATGCACCCCGAGCCCGCCCAGCAGGATGCCGCAGATGCCGGCGGGAATTTTGTTCGACGCCCGGGGCAGCGGGCCGGAGGGCGGCGTGATCGTCGGCGGGACGGTCGCGGAGACCGGCGGGGGCCTCAGGTCGGCGGCGAACTCAGGGAACGAGCCGAGCGGCTTCCAGTCCGGGGTGCCGTCGGCTTGGACGAGGGTTTGGGCGTTGGCGCGGTTTTCGGCAATCCAGGCTCGCAGTTGCTCGGCAGTGACCGGGCCATACTGCTGGCCGTCTTTTCCAATGATCTTATACATAGATTTCCTTTCCGATAATGGGTCTGACTTTGGTGTGCGCATTGGCACGGCCCTCGGTGAT
>JAJRDJ010000327.1 GCA_028678445.1 Methylococcaceae bacterium | reverse complement strand
TGGAAAACGCCAAGGCGCTCTACAAGCCGGACATGATTGCCGTCTCGACCACCTGCATGGCTGAAGTCATCGGCGACGACCTGAACGCCTTCATCAACAATGCCAAGAAGGAAGGGCATATCGAGCAGGAATTCCCGACCCCCTTCGCCCACACGCCCAGTTTTGTCGGCAGCCATGTCACGGGCTGGGACAATATGTTCGAGGGCATCGCCCGCTATTTCACCCTCAACCACATGGAAGACAAGGTCGTCGGTTCCAACGGCAAGCTCAACCTCGTCCCGGGGTTCGAGACCTACCTGGGCAACTTCCGGGTCATCCATCGCATGCTGAACGAGATGGGCGTGGCGCACAGCCTGCTCAGCGATCCGACCGAAGTGCTGGATACCCCGGCCGATGGTCAGTTCCGCATGTATTCCGGGGGTACCACCCAGGATGAGGTCAAGGATGCGCCCAACGCGCTCAACACGATCCTCTTGCAGCCCTGGCAGTTGGAGAAGACCAAGAAGTATGTCGAAGGCACCTGGAAGCATGAAGTGCCGAAGCTGCGCATTCCCATGGGTCTGGAGTGGACGGACGAGTTCCTGATGAAGGTATCCGAGATCACCGGCAAGCCGATACCGGCCTCGCTGGAAGTCGAACGGGGCCGGCTGGTGGACATGATCACCGACTCCCATGCCTGGCTGCATGGCAAGAAGTTCGCGCTCTGGGGTGATGCCGATTTTGTCATGGGCATGACCAAGTTCCTGCTCGAATTGGGCGCGGAACCGACCCACATCCTTTGCCACCATGCCAACAAGCGCTGGAGAAAGGCCGTTGAGGAAATACTCGCCAGCTCGCCCTTCGGCGCGAATTGCGAAGTCCACATCGGGCGTGACTTGTGGCACATGCGCTCGCTGGTGTTCACCAACAAGCCGGACTTCATGATCGGTAACTCCTATGGCAAGTTCATCCAGCGCGATACCCTGTACAAGGGTGAGGAGTTCGAGGTGCCCCTGATCCGCATCGGCTTCCCGATCTTCGATCGCCACCACCTGCACCGGATGACAACCCTGGGTTACGAAGGCGCCATGTACATCCTGACGACCCTCGTCAACGCCGTGCTGGAACGGCTGGATGACCAAACCCGAGGCATGGGCACGACGGACTACAACTACGACCTGGTGCGTTAAGCCCCGCACGCCCCCATCTCCCCTCCCTTATTCATGGGAGGGGAGTTTTACGCGCCCGTCCACTAGGAGACCGCCATGCCCGAAGTGATGATTAGCAAAGACAAGAGCGACCGGCTCATATTCTATGTGCCGAAGAAAGACCTGGAGGAGACCATCGAATCCCTGGAATTCGATACCCCCGAAAAATGGGGTGGGGAAGTCGTGCTGGGCGATGGGCAGAAGTTTTTCCTGGAACCCATCGCCCCCCCCAAATTACCGATTACCTTGCGGGCCAAACGGGCCTGAACCTTGGCGGTTGGCTCCGCGGCCGACCACGAACGGCGTGTACTACAGCAAACGAGGTTGAACATGACCACAACCCCTCTTGACCGTGAAGTAGCCCTGCGTGTTGGCCTCGCCGCCCGCGCCCTGCCGGACGTCAGTCCCCGGCATTTACTGGAAGTGCTCATCGACAAACTGGGGGCGCCTCTGACCGGGGAAAAGCTCAGCCATGTCACCGTGACCCAACTCAAGACGGGGCTGGGTAGCCCGGATGGCGAGGAGGACACGGAACATCTGGGTGCGGTGTCGATCCCCGACTACAAGGCCGCCGTGCGAATCCTCTGGGGTGAAACGGGCGATTCCGGACTGCCCCCTCCCGAGCCTTATGTGGAGGGGGACCTGCCAGGGTCCATTCGCGTCGCCATCGCCTCCAATACCGACGAACGCATGGACGGTCATTTTGGCTCGTGTCTGCGCTTCCTGGTCTATCAGGTGAGCCGGAGCGAGATTCGCCTGATCGATCTGCGCTCCACCCGTGGGGCTGACGATGCCGACGACCGCAACGCCTTCCGCGCCGATCTCATCAAGGACTGCCAGGTCCTGTATGTCATCTCCGTCGGCGGGCCGGCGGCGGCCAAGGTCATCAAGGCGGGCATCTATCCGATGAAACTGCCGGAGGAAGCCGAGGCCCGCGAGGTGCTGGCCAAGCTGCAAACCATTCTGAGCGGCCACCCGCCTCCTTGGCTGGCGAAGATCATCGGGGTGGAAGCCGAGGCACGGCGGCGCTTCACCGTCGAACACTTGCTGGAGGAAGACGTCGGATGTTGACTCCAGAAATCCTCGAAGCCGTTGCCACCGAAGTGGCGGAGCTGGGCTTGTCCGAACAGAACCTGATGGTGCTGCGGGCCCACCATCCGGACCTCCATTTCACCTACTGCATGGATGACGATGTGGGCTACGAGACGCCTTATCTCAGCCAGCCCGGTTTCAGGATCTATCTGGTGGACGGCCGCGAGCATTGTCTGAAATTTACCGGCGACATCGCCCATGCCACCGGTCTTGTCGTAGCGGAGGTGCTTGACGATGATTAACCCGGAATTCAGTGTCCATCCCGAAGCCGTAACGATCGAGGCGCCACAGTTTGACGGCCTGCTAATCAGCAAGCTCTGCAAGGAAACGCTGGCCGCGTCCGGCGACGCCACGCTCGTGGAGCGCATCCAGAAGGCCTATCCCGAGTACCCTTTGCATCTGGCCCGCCGCGGACACGAATGGTACCGGCTGGGCGGGGTCGTCAAGCCGGACAGCAGCCGGATCGCCACCGATTTGAATGAATGGGCCGAACGCACCTTCATCGAGTGCGGACAGAACTTCAATACCCTGCTCGATTATTGCGAGGAGGGTCAACTGCTCGCGACCCGCCACAAGGGGGTGAGCCTCTACCTGGTCGCGGAGACCGGCCCCCAGGCCGAGGACTTTGTGCAGATCGAAGTGGACAAGACCCAGGAGGTGGCGGACCGTTATTTGATCGATGCCGAGCAACCCCCCGACGATCTGCAGGAACTGATCGATCCCCTGACCCCCGTCAAGGTCGAACCCTTTGCCGTGGGAGCCTTCCGCTATGCCTACCGGCGCAAGACCGAAATTGCCGTCTTCATGCGCGAACTCGCCAAACATCGGGCGGACCGCCACCCGGCGCAGCGCTTCATGGATGACTGGAATGCCAGCAGCGCCGGCCGGGCCATGGTGTTCTGCCGGGACTGGAGCGTCCGCCTCAACCAGCACAAGGGCAAGCACGGCGAGCGGCTCATGAACGTCGAGATCGTCAGCAACCGCCGCAGCGACCTGCCGCGCCTCGAAAGCCCGGACGCGAAGAAAGGCAAGGCGTTGCAGAGCCTGATCACGCGCTTCGACAACCAGGCGGGATATCCCTTTGCCTGGTATTTCTTCATGGTGAAAGGTCTGGTGTCGCCTTATGTCGGGGTATCGGTCAACCGCGACATGGACGGCGACTTTGGCTACTTGCCGGACAAGGACGTCAAGGTGTTGAAGCGCTGGATAGCCGACCCGTATCTCTTGTAGTGTGGCCCCCGGCCCCAACGACATCTCCCCAAACAGAGCCCCAGGAACCGCCGCCATGAAAACCGAAGACATCATCCGCCAGCAAATTGCCGTCAACCCCGTCCTGCTCTACATGAAAGGCACGCCGGTCAAACCGGAATGCGGCTTTTCCGCCAAGGCCGTGGCGGCGCTGCAAGCCACCGGGTTCGATTTCGCCTACATCAACGTGCTGGAAAATCCCTTCATCCGCGAGAAACTGCCCTCCATCTCGCGCTGGCCCACGTACCCACAACTCTTTGTCGCAGGAGAGCTGGTGGGCGGGGCCGACATCGTCGAGGAAATGAATCTGGCCGGAACCCTGCAGCCCTTGCTGGCAAAAGCCCTCAGCAGCACGGCCGAGGCTTGACCGATGGACACCCGCGAGATACAGCAGGCCGTCGAACAGGCCCTGCCCGGTGCCGAGGTGTATCTGGATGGCGAGGGCTGTGATTTTTCCGCCATCGTCATCA
>JAJRDJ010000326.1 GCA_028678445.1 Methylococcaceae bacterium | reverse complement strand
TCCGTGCATCGAGTTGAGGATTCCGGCGGGCCGCCTGGCTGGCCCCCGCCGGCAGCGTTTCGCCGAGATCTGGGGCGGCGCGCCGATCTTCAGCCAGTTGCGGTTTCAGCACACTTACAACAACCTGCCCGAATGCCGCGTCTGCCCGATCAACGTTTACTGTGAAGGGCGTTGCGCCGGCCTGGCATGGAAGGAGCACGGAGATCCCTACGGGGGTCACTCGCTGGCGTGCCAACACGCACAGGCCCGGTATGCCCAGCAGCACCCCGGCGAGCCGATCGCTGAGACACCGCTGCAAACCCGCAGATGAGTAGTGGACTTGAGCGTCTTGGTGGATAATATCTGCGGTACTTGCAGCTGAGTAACCCTGGGACCATCTCCGGGCGGACAGCCAAGGCGAACTGGATTTCAACCGAATCCCTAGCCATCAGGGGGATACACTATCGTTTGCACGAGGAAGAACATCAATGTATAATGATTGTGGTTAGTTGGCGTTAGGTCGTAAACACGGCGAGCTTGGCGGGAGATGGCCCGATTTCTATCAGTATGTTGGGACGATCTTGGCTGAACTCGCCGTCCAACACGTAAAGCGAACAGGCCCGGCTTCTCGTGGTGATGTGGATTGAGATCTGAGCCGGATGGAGCTGAAATTGAAGTATGCATCGCGTCACTTACCAGGGAGAAGATATATGCATCCCCTCTTCCACAAGGGATTGTTTGTTCTGGCTATGCTCGCGCTGCTTTTTGCGAGTGAATCCCACCCTTTGCACACGGTATCGGCGCAACGGACCTCCAGCGCAGACCCGGTTCTTCTGGCACCACACGGCGCCGTCCAGACGGATGCCCCCAAGCCTCAGTTAGATTCCAACCTCTCCGTCAACAGCGTTCCCGCCGCGCAGCCCGGATACCCCTTCATGGCCAGCGGCAAAAGCACCCCACTCGCCCAGACGTTTGTCTTCCTCCCGCTGGTGATGAACAAGTTCTTTAGCCTCTTCAACGACTTCAACGGCAGCCCAGGCGCCTGGGAAGCTGAAGCCGGCGCCTGGGCAATCGGGAGCGGCTACTATTCCACGCTTGGTGTCTCAAACGGAGCGGCGAGCATCAGCTACCCGGCAGATCTCGCTAACATTGATTACGAGGTGAAAGTCAGGCGTTTCGGATGCCCTGACTGCGCGAACCGCCTGATTATCCGTGGCGTGCCCGACCCATTGGGATTTAAGAACCTCTGGTACAGCTCCTACATCTTCGAATATACGATCGACGGACGAAGTACTGTCTGGAAGGGAGTTTCGGGCGGCGACTACCAGCCGCTGCAGCCTTGGACTCCCGTATCCGCGATCAACCAGGGTAGCGGCGCCTGGAACACGCTGCGGGTCGTTGCCAATGGATCCAACCTGTACTATTATATCAACGGCGTGCTGGTCTGGAGCGGAGCCGATTCGAGCCTGACATCCGGGCGGGTCGGCATCGGTACGTATCGGAGTGCGTCGAGTACCGGCGACCAATTTGACATCGATTATGCTTCAATGACCGTGCCGTACAACACAACCAGTTCTACCGCGCCCACCCCCACCGACACTTCAGCGGCCAAGCATGAAGCGCCGCCAAGGGAAGACGGGCAAGATGATGACAGTATAAACATCGCACCTCCGCTCAAATGAAAGCGCGTCTGGTGCTTGTGCTCAGATGGTAGTGGGACCGCCCGGTCAGCCTTTTGGGCGATCATCGCCTTGATCCCGGTGCCAAAGTGGTAGGCGTTCGCGCTACGAACACCTGCGTTGTGCTCCGGTGCCCATGCAGGTGTGTAGCGGCGTAGGGGCCGGTTGTAGCGTTCGAGACAACTGGTTGTGCGCAGGTATCTGCGGGGCCAGACCGGGTGGTGTTCCTAAATCATGAAGCACACCCGCCGTGGGTTGAAACCGCACGGCTCAGCAGATGAAAGCCGGTCGAGACCGGCTGGGACCGCGTTGGCGTCGTTTTCAGCCCGTTTGAACGGGCTTTCACCTCCCGAGCGGCCGGCTTTAGCCGCTGGCGGGCGAGCAAGTGACCGAACGAACCGAATTCCAACCGAAATGGGTACACTGTCGCGAACAGTTCTCAGTTTGACAGTTTTGCGCAGTTAGTTTACTATTGTCTGGTCTGGTACGGCCAACAGCAGCTTTTTCGGACTTATCTTGATGCCAGCTTCTCCCAGTGCTCTCGTGCTCACGGTACGCCATTACATCAAAGTACGCTTTCTTCCAAGGAGGAACCCATGTCAAGTGCCAAAACAGAGTGGACCAAGCCGCAATTGATTGTGCTCGCCCGGGGCACCCCTCAGGAGAGTGTGCTCGTGAACTGCAAGACGATGAACCCAAACATGCCCGCAACCGGGCCCACCGACTTACTGTACCAGGACACCTGCGCCCATGGCGCGAACTACAACAACTGTTCCAACTGCCAGTCTCGGGGCAGGAACGATACGTGATGCCCCGGCGTCGCCGTCGGACTTGATTCACGGCGGGCATGAGGGCTTTCCTCCGCCCTCATGCCCGCCCCGGCGGCCACGGGCGGCAATTTCCTCATGACGAACTGACCGGTTTGATCTGCCTCCTGCCCAGCGGCACGGATCCTGCCAGTAGATCAAC
>JAJRDJ010000325.1 GCA_028678445.1 Methylococcaceae bacterium | reverse complement strand
GGTGACGGGGCATCTGAACTGGAATGAGTGGCTGGGGGCTTTAGGTCGCTTGCCGTTCAATTTCAAGGGTACGATGGACCGCGACACGCTGATGAGTGCCGCGAACGGTCTGCTGAAATAGCGGAACTTCCGACTTTCCTGCAGACGAAAGACAGCCGCAATAAACCCGGCTGCACCCATCGGCGCGCCGGGATTATTGCGCCACAAGATGCGGCTTGATTATTGATTAACCAACGTTCTGTGCCGCGACCATGAAGTACAGCATGGGAATGGAGAACATAGTGTTGAAGCGGCTGGTCAGCATGGCGATACGGGCGGCGGCTTTTTTCTCGTCAGCCGTGGCCTCGACCATCCCCAAGGCAATTTGCTGGTTGGGCCAGATAATGTTCCAGACGTTGAAGGCCATGATCAGACCCAGCCACATGCCGATCCCGATATACGTGAAATAGCCGCCCTGGAAATAGCCCAGCGCCAGCGCGTCGCCGAGCGCGCTCAGCCCTTTCATGCTGATGACGATGAGGCCGGTGATGACGGTGGCCAGCGCCGCCCAGCGGAACCAGAACAACGCGGCCGGCGCAATGACCTTGCCGATGGCGGGCTTCTGCTCATCGGGAATCTTGGGCATGGAGGGAATCTGGACAAAGTTGAAATACCACAACAGCCCGATCCACATTACGCCGGCAATCACGTGTAGCCAGCGGAACAGAAAGCTGAACCAGTTATGGTCCAGCTTAACGGTGCCGGTGACCAGCGCTAGCACGAGCACCAGCCCACCGCCAAACAGCAGGGCGCGTTCCAGTTTGTCCAGACCCACTTTGGCGAGCGCTTCAATCAAGATCAGCATGAACTTCTTCATCGTTTTTCTCCGATAGTTGTCTGTGGAAAGTCCCGAACGGTCCTCGGGCATCGCAAATTATGCGCTTTTTACGGCGCGGCGAGACGGAACCGATTCAGTCGATTTTCAGCACGACCTTTTGCCCAGCGTCTGCCCGGCTTCGATCTGCCGGTTGGCGTTAACGGCCTGTGCGAGCGGGAATGCCTGGCTGACGCGGAGCTGGAGCCGGCCGGCGTCTATCCAATCGGCACACTGCCGCAGGATGTGAATGTGGTGCTCGCGTGCGGCATCCAACCCGCGCAGCATGGGGGTGAGCATCAGCTCGAAACCATTACGGAGGTTCCGCAGCCGGGCCTCGGCCAGCGAGAGCAGGCCAGGATCGAGCAGCGTCACCAGATCGCCGAAATGGGTGGTGCATTCCATTTTCAGAGCCGCGAAGATCGAATAGGCCGCCTGACCATCTGTTCGGTATGACACTTCCGGGTTAAGAAGTTTCTATTGGCTACGTATACCCACCCGGATGGTATGTAAGATTACCGTCGGTCGTAACTATTGATTAATGCAAACTAACTAATCCGACTGAGCCGGTAGTTGGGGCGCCGCCAGACTTAACACGCCGGTGCCGCCCTCCCCTCGATAAACCACGGTCCCACCCAACGCCGACGCCAACTCGTCAATAGTAAGGCCAGGATAAATCTTCTGTTCCCCTTCACCAACGACCATATGCGTAACACTCAAGCTTTCGAAAAAAGCGCGACTGGCGGGAGAGGGTACTCTCTGTCGAGCAGCATCAAAGGCTTGTTTCATGTTGCGCTCGTACTCCCGGAACCGGACCCATGTCCAAGGACCAGTGGGCTTCTCATGACGCAGTTTGTTCGAGAACTGCCAGACATGGATACTCCAACCGCAAATTCCGGGACGGCCAGAAAAGGCTGCTATGCGACCAGGCCAGTCAAAAAAAAGTTGATACCCTTTAATGGTATCCCCTGTTCCGCATAATTCGCCAATTCGGACAGACCCTGGCAGACTCTGCAGGTATTTAACGATAGCCGTGTCATGCGGATAATCCCGCTTCAGAAAAGCGGCACCATCCATACTGGCTTCATCGGACGTGAGTCGAATACGGTCTGTTACAGAGTAGGCATTCACCATCAACCAAAGGGTGGCTAACAGAATTGCGCAAGCCCCAAGTGTTCGATTATAGACATTATGGGTAAATGCCTTCGGATAGGCTGGCGCCCAAACTAGAAGAACGAGAAAAGGAATTAAATAGTACCCTTCCAGCCAGAAACGGACGGTTAGATTGAAGCGTTTCCCAGGCCCTGCACCCAGACGCGTGAGTTCAGCAACTACAAATTCCGGAAATAGCCAGATAGCGAATACAGCTGCGACGAGAGCCACGAGGGGGGTAAGATCAAGAGAAACGTCAGATTCGCTTCGCCTGGGTGCGGTACTCAAAACCAGAAAGGCACATACCACGGCAACACTGGCGCCCGACCTGCCAGCCAGTAGCAATAGCAGAACAATCCCCAACATTATCCAAGAGCGCTTGTCCCTGAATATATCGCGACTGATAGTCCAGGATCCACCCATCCATGCAGCGCTGCTTCCCGCCAGCATAAACATGAGCGGGGGAAACTGAGCACTTATGAAGCCCAGTAAGGGACTCGCAATGTCACTCTCAACCCAATACCATGTCACACTTGGGTGCTCAACAGTCATAATCGCTGGCAAACTGAGCACGAGCGCCATACACCCACTAGAAACCAGGTTGGAGGTCAGGATTTTGACTTGCCACCACTTGCGGGCTAACCATCATGATCGGCACGCCGCTCGTCCCCGAGCATGAAAGCCGGTGAAAAATCGGCCATGCTAGTCGGCGGGAGGCCGTGGGTCCGAGGTCGTTCAACGTTTGCGGGCTTTGACCCCGACGGCTAACCCGATCCGGTTCGGCCCTT
>JAJRDJ010000324.1 GCA_028678445.1 Methylococcaceae bacterium | reverse complement strand
TGGCGACAAGAAAAACTCCGAATTTTTCGAGGAATACCTGACCCGCCTGCTGGAGGAACGCGACCGCTCCGGCCTGACCGACATGATCGACGGCGTCGAGGCGCTGATGATCAGCGTCGAGCCGGGCAACTCGGTGGAGTACATCGCTGAACTGGCGCTGATGACGCCGTACCAGTACCTCGTCACGCTGGACAGCGAAAAGCACCTGACCCATGTGCTGCGCATCGACATGAATTCCCCGGATATCCTCTTGCGGGAGCCCAAGAATCCTGGGTACAGCGATATCTTCCGCAGCCTCAACGATCTCTACCCGGTCGGCGCCCGCCGTCCGCACAGCCGCTATCTGGGGGAGATCTTGCTCAGTACTGACCGCCACCAGGTAGTGGCCCTGCAACAGCAGAGGGAGTTCCGGTTCTTTCCGGTTGGACAACTGGCCGAACTGGACTTGCCCCTGAACGTCAGCCTCTCCAAGCCCTCGCCCTATACCCAGAATGTCGTGGGCTACATGGAGCGCCCATTGAGCGGTATCCGCGTCTATCAGCACGGCGAATGCGTCATACTGCCAGCGGCCCAGTCGGCCAATGACCGGGGCAAGGAAATGCAGGAACGTTTGGGCATCAAGGAGTTGATCCTGCCGATCGACCACCTCGCGACCCGCGTGTACAGCCAGAACCGGGAGCCGGCCCTCCTTGAATACCTGGCCCTTTCGAGCTACTACTACTGGGGCAGCTACGATATCAAGGACCAGAATTCCTCGACCAACGTCACCAAGAATGTCCGCCAGATGCCGGAGTCGAACAGCCCGGCCAAGGTCTTTACCGCCAACAATCATCCCTATTGCGTCAACCATCTCGACCGTCTCCCCAGTCCGACCGAGACCTTCGTCCGCAATTACGGCCCGCGTCTGCACCACATGGCGGTGGAAGTGAAGGACGGCCAGCGTGACGGACGGGAGAATATCGATATCGTCGTCGATGCCATCACCGCGCAGGGGAAGGGCTTTCTGCTCGACACCATCGGTTCCCGCAGTGAGGGTCTGAAGCAGATCTTCTCCTCCGCCTCGGATTTCTCGTCGCTGATCATCGAATACGTGCAGCGCTTCGGCGATTTCCAGGGCTTCTTCACCCGCGACAATGTCGCCAAACTCACCCACGCGGCGGGCCAGGAAGAAGGCGTGAAGGCGGAGGTTTAACCACTATTTCCGGACTGCGGCGCCAGTTCCCGCTCCAGCCGCTCGATCTGCCGGTCATGGACGCCAGTCAGGAGGACCAGCGCGCAGACGCAGCCAATGACCGCGAACAGCATGTCGCTCTGCGCGTCCCACGGATCGCCCTGCGTGCCGAGGAATGCGTAGGCACCCTGGCCGAACAGCACCGCCGTCAACCATTCGAGCAGCTCATACGTCGCGCTGACGGCCAGCACGATAGAGAGAATGATGAACACCCGCATGCGGTCGCCGTTCACGTAACGGCCGCGCAGCAGAATCTCCCGCGCCGCGATGGCCGGTACCAAACCCTGGAAGAAATGGCCGATCTTGTCGTAAGGATTGCGGGCCAGATCCAGCCACTCCTGGAGCTGAAAGCCGAAGGGGACGCGCGCGTAGGTGTGCATCCCGCCGACGATCAATACGATGCAGTGGACGAAAATAAGGGAATACAGCAGCGGGGTCAGGGGAAACCGCCGATGGGTCGCCCACAACACGGGTAATACCAGCAGCACCGGCAAGACCTCCAGCGCCCAGGTGGGACGGTCATGGGGGCGCAGGCCGGAAGCCATCAGGATGCCCACCAGAATCAGGAAGGCGGCGAACAGTAGTCGGGTGCGAGGCATGGGATGACTCCCGGTGGATGCGTGTAACCAAGGCTGCGGGATACGGTTTCAAGCTCGCCGCGGCCACGGCTTGCCACAGCCCCGCACGAGCGGGTTTGCCCAGCGAGGGGGATTCAAGGTGAGCGCCATCGCAACGCGCCAAAGGGTAGCGCCTGGCGATTCCTTGAGCTTCGCGAAAATATCGTCCTCGCTACCTTGCCGGTGAGGATGGACTCATAGCCAAACACCTCAACTGCTATCATACTGAAAACCCATCAGGTAAGCGCGCTATGACAGCAGGACTTGACACTTTTATCGAGCAAGTAAAATCCGGCGAACCCGTGGATTTCCCGGACACCATCGCCATGATCTCGGCCACTTATGATTATTCGCCGACCCGTTTCAGCAACGGCGTGGGCGAAGATATCCTGATCAATGAGCCGGGTACTAACGAGGGGTCCTGTAAAATATTCAGCTTCGCGCGATTGCAGGGGCTGAATGAATCGGAAACGCTGGCGCTGTTTGGCGGCCATTACCGGGATGTCCTGGACCACCCGGACGGCAAGGATCATCAAAACATCCGCCACTTCATCCGGCATGGATGGATGGGTATCCACTTCGATGGTGTGGCGCTCAGTCCCAGGGCGGCTGAATAAGTCTGAATGAAATAAGGAGGCACGGGTGGAGCCATTCAGCCCATGAGCGAGGGGCTTGGGCTGTACGGCCAGTTGCTGCTGTTATTGCTGGTCGCCAATGGCGCGCCGGTCATTCTCCAGTGGGTAATGAAAGAGCAGGGGGGCTGGCCGGTCGATGGGGGGCGAGTGATGCCCCTCGACGGGCGGCGCTGGCTGGGCCGCTCGATTACGTGGCGCGGCCTTGCCTCTGCGGTCCTGGCTACAGGTGTTGCCGCCGTGAGCCTGAACCTGCCATTCGCCATCGGTTTAGAGGCGGGCGCCTGGGCGATGGCGGGCGATCTCTTGTCCAGTTTCATCAAGCGCCGCCTGAATCTGGCGCCCGGTGACATGGCCCTCGGGCTGGATCAGATTCCTGAATCCTTATTGCCGCTCCTGGCGATAGCGGGGGAGACGCGGCTGGAAGTGAAGGCCATCGCCAGCCTGGTGCTGGTGTTCATAGTGCTGGAGTTGCTGCTCTCACGCCTACTGTATGCCCTTGAAATACGCGAACGACCGTACTGAGTCGCGGTCTGCCGAAAGGATTGGGATGGTTACTGAATCCCGTGCCATCGAGAGCAGTCTGTTGAATTTATACACTCCCGGGGATGAAAGGAATGGACAAGACCCTGACGAATCAAGCCATTGCACTGGCCGGTCTATCCCAGGCGATTCTGCTCGTTCAGCAGATCGCCAAACACGGCACGGCCGATACGGCGGACATGGCGGTCTGCATTGCGAGTACCTTGAAAATTGACGCGGACGATATTCTCGATGTCTACGGGGGTCTTGCGGGTCTCAGGACCGGTCTCAAACAACTGGATAAGCAATTGTCCGAACCGAGGTCCGTTGACCCGGAATTGGCCCGCTATGCCTCGACCCTGATTTTCCTGGAGCAGCAGCTCCAGAAGAATCCAGCCATGGGCGAGGCGATCGGCGTCGCGGTGAGTAGGGCGAACACCTGCGCGGAAAAGGCTGGCAGCCTCGTCGATGATGAGGTCTTCGAAGCGCTGGCTTATGGCTATCAGCACACCCTGAGCCTATTGAAACCGCGCGTGGTGGTGTCCGGCGAGCAGCGGTTTCTTTCCGAGCCGCGGAATGCCGAGTGCATCCGCGCCCTATTGATGGCGGGGCTACGCTCGGTCGTGCTGTGGCGGCAGGC
>JAJRDJ010000323.1 GCA_028678445.1 Methylococcaceae bacterium | reverse complement strand
TGTTGATCCCGGAAGTGGGGGGATAAGGGATGCCCTGACTGGCCCCCGGGCATTTGCAGGATACCCTCCTCGGCATGGTTGGGCGAAATCACCATGCGTTCACTGGCCCCGTACTGCGCGTGGAGCACTTTCACGCAAAAGCTGTTACAGGCGCCGGGGACTGGTGGCATGTCAAGGAACGCACCCGCCAGCGGGAAAGCGCGGCTAAAGGGATGCTGAATGTTGAGGGTATTGACCCGCTGCCAGGGCAGCTCACCGAGATGGCGCACGCCCTGCTCGCGCTTCAATGCGCTTGCGCTTTCCCGCAAGGCGTTCAGCAGGAAACCATTCCAGCCATCGGTTTGTTCAGATGCAATCAGCGCCGGGACGCCTTGGTTCAATAGGGCGCGCAAGGGTGTTTCCTGCTGTCGCCACCGATAGGAAAAGTCAGGGTCGAGTTTTACGCAACGTCCGAAGAGCGGGGCAAAAACGGCTTTGGCCAGATCGGCTCGCCAACGGGCGAGGAGAGCGATACCCAGACTGTCAGGGTCCAGCCGTCCATTCCACTGGCGGATGATCGCGGCTATTTCAGCCAGTTCCGGTTCGTTTGCCAAGCTTGCGGGTGTCAGCAGGGACAGGGCCAGCCGCCGGTAGAACTCATGAAAGTCGCTGGTCGTGTCGAGTTGAATGGAATGCAGGTCCTGTTCGTTAAGCCGCGCTTTTTCCGCCAGCCGCTGCCGGATGCGAAAAGCGCGGTACCCGTTCGCGAAATTCTGGCCGATCACGTTCGGGTAGTCGCTGCCCAGTGTCCGGTTATTGGCCGTGGCGAGGTAGCCTTCCGGAGGATCAACCAGATGCGGAAGCTGCTCCGGGGCGAGGTAGCCTTGCCAGCCCTTGTCGCCGTTCGCCCAGGACTGGCTGATACCGCCATCCAGCCCCTGGCGTCGCGGGAGGAAACCGGTAACCGTCCAGCCAATATGCCCCCGATCATCCGCCAGTACCACGTTCTGGGGTGGTGAGCCAAATTGGTTGAGGGTAGCCATGGCCTTCTCCAGCGTGTCGGCGGCATCCATGTCGATCAGGCGCAAATTGACCGCCGCCGGGTCTCGTGCGGTCCAGCGGAGCGCCACCGGCTTGCCGAGTAGTGGCCGCTCCAGAACTGGTCCCCACCGTGTGTTACGAAGTGCGATAGTCACCGATGGGCCGTCGCGAACCTCGATGGTTTCTGTCGAGGTCTCCATCGGTCGCCAACCCTGTGGCGTCAGATACTCTCCTGGATGCGCGGGATGGAGTTCCAGTTGGATCTGGTCCTGAACGTCGGCGTTGAGATTGGTATAGCCCCAGGCGACATGGCGATTGCTGCCAACGATCACCAAAGGCAGGCCAGGCAGCGTCACGCCGGAAAGTTCGAGGCCGGCATAATGGAGGTGGGCTCGGTACCAGATATTTGGTACGCCCAGCGTCAAATGCATGTCATCGGCCATGATCGCCCGGCCATCAGCGGTTTTCAGGCCGTTGATGGCCCAGTTGTTGGAGCCGAGGCTGGGCGGGTCCGCATCGACGAGTGACGCCCGCATCGGGGCTAGGCGGGGCTCACCCAGCAGTATCGCGATGGCGTCCATGGGCACGGGTCTGGCCGGGCGTCTTGTCCCCTCACCCCCCAGGAGGGTATGGGTGTATTCGTCCGTGTCCGGCGTCAGAAACGCATTGACCTCGGCGGGCAGGCACGTATTCATCACCGTCAGCATGCGTTCGTCCTGTTCCTCGTCCGTTAGTGTCTGAAACATATTCGACGCTGCCAGCAGGCTGTCGGTCATAGCCCAGGGCTCAGGTCGGTAGTGGAGAAAGCGGAATTCCGGCGGAAACTCGCGGTTTGTGGTGATGACCGCGTTGACGCCCTCCGTATAGGCCACGAGGATGGCGCGCTCGGCAGCGCTGAGGTTCTGCAGAATGGCCGTTGCCGCTGCCTGGAATTGATACACTCGCTGCTGGCGATCGGTCGGTAATGCCCTTTCACCGAGAACCGCGGCCAACCGCCCGCTGGCCTTCCGCCGCAGCATATCCATCTGGAACAGGCGGTCACGCGCATGCAGGTAGCCGAGCACACGATAGGCGTCCTCCCGGTTTTTTGTCTCAATGACCGGAATACCGAGCGCATCGAAATGAACTGCTGACGGCGCGGTGAGGCCGGGGAGCATGAGCTCACCCTCCATGAGCGGGAGTGACTGCGCGGCGCGATCGATCTGGTAGGCGATGGGCGCCACTACCAGCAAGACGACAAAACCCAACAGAAATAGCAGTCGTTTAAGGGTCATCGGAAGAAGAACTTAACAGGGATACCGACCGAGTGCGTAGCGGGTATTCGGGTATACTGCCCGGTTTTCCGTGAAGCGAGCAATATCATGAGACCGAGCGGCCGAGAGCCCGATCAACTGCGCAACATTGTCATTACCCCCCACTTTACCAAGCATGCCGAAGGCTCGGTGCTGGTGGAATTTGGCGAGACTCGCGTGATCTGTACCGCCAGTATCGAAGACCGTGTGCCACCCTTCCTGAAAGGCAAGGGCAGCGGCTGGATCACCGCGGAGTACGGCATGTTGCCGCGGGCGACGCATGAGCGTTCCGGCCGCGAGGCGGCGCGGGGCAAACAGGGCGGACGCACCATGGAAATCCAGCGCTTGATCGGCCGCTCGCTCCGTGCCGCGCTGGATCTGCAAGCGCTTGGCGAGCGCACCGTCACCATCGACTGCGATGTCATCCAGGCTGATGGCGGCACGCGCACCGCCTCGATTACCGGCGGCTTTGTGGCCTTGAATCTGGCGGTTCTGCATCTTATGAAAGTGCGACGCCTAAAAGTCAACCCGATCCATGGCCAGATTGCCTCCGTCTCGGTGGGCATCTGTCAGGGCGTACCGGTGCTGGATCTGGATTATCGCGAAGATTGCGACGCCGAGACGGACATGAATGTCGTCATGAATGACGCGGGCGCCTTTATCGAGGTGCAGGGCACCGCCGAGGGTCATGCCTTCCATCGCCATGAACTGGACGCCATGCTCGATCTGGCGGCCAAGGGGATTACCGACTTGATGGAACATCAACGCCAGGCAATGGAAAAGGGCAAATCCTGACGGCGTATTGGCTGCACACTGGCTGTCCGGGGCGATGCGGGCCGGGCTCGACTGTTGATGTGACCCGGCCCGTCTGGGATCGCGCTAGACCGCTCTTCCGGCCTGCATGGCCTCCGGTACTTCCACCAGCTTGCCGGTCTTGACGTCGTAGATGAAGCCGTAGATCGGGATGTACTTCGGTACCAGCGAATGATGGCGGATGCGCAACACGTCTTCGGTGACGCTTTGTTCCTGGGTCTTGATGGTCAGCCAGTTGATGTACTTGCCGTCGGTGGAACCCGGTCCCTTGCCGACATCATGCCAGCCAGAGGCGTCGATCGTGGCGGTATCCAGGCTTTGGCTGAGGAGATCACCCATGATGTCGTTGGTGAACAGCTCCATGCCGCAGTTGGTATGGTGGATGACAAACCATTCGTTGGTGCCCAGCAGCTTGTGGGAGATCACCAGCGAGCGGATGGCGTCATCGCTGGCCCTGCCACCGGCGTTGCGGGTGACGTGGGCGTCGCCCTCGGATAGTCCGGCATATTTGGCCGGGTCTAGGCGGGCGTCCATACAGGTCAGGATGGCGAAGCCACGGGCTGGCGGCAGGGCCAGATCGCCCTTGGTGAAACTGGCGGCATAGCCTTCATTGGCCTTCAGTACTTCGGTCAGAATCTTGCTCATCTGTTTCTCCTCGTTCTTGAAGTAATATTTCGCGATGGTCGGCGGTGGATTTACCGCGTGGTTGTATTGGCGGCGTTCCTGAGCTGATCACGCCAAGGCCGCGCCCGCTGTGAGATTGCCCACGATGAAAAAAATTCTCCTCGCCAGCAATAATCCCGCCAAGGTTCGCGAGATTCAGGCCATATTAGCAGAGCGTGATTTCCGTGTGGTACCCCAGGCGGAACTGGGCATTGCCGAGGCCGACGAGACCGGGCTGACCTTTGTGGAAAACGCCCTTCTCAAGGCGCGGCATGCCGCGTATCACTCCGGGTTGCCGGCGATAGCCGATGACTCGGGCCTGGAGGTGGATATCCTCGGCAATGCGCCGGGAGTGTATTCCGCCCGTTATGCTGGTCTCGGGGCGACGGAT
>JAJRDJ010000322.1 GCA_028678445.1 Methylococcaceae bacterium | reverse complement strand
GAGCACGTTTGGACTCGTCCACGTCCGCCCCTCGGCATTGGAGGTGAAAAGTAATACGCATCCCTTGTCCGCATCCTCGTCAGCCGGGTTCGTCTTGCAGACCAGGTAGAAACGTCCCTTCCAGAAGGTAAAAAGCGGCTCGTGATGATAGGTCCAGCCGAGACTGTCGGAATCGGCCGGGTCGTCGCGGAATGTTCGCAGCACCTGGTAGTTCTGCGCGCCCACCACCGCCCGCAGACCTCCGTCGGGCTGGGTGATGTCAATGTCCTCGTTTCCGGTGTAGCGCACGGGCTCTGCCGGACTGCCGGGCTGATTCTGCTTATCAGTCGTGTTATGCATGGGTTGCTCCCTTTTGGGTGATATGATAGCATTGTTTAGGATAGACATATTTGTGATATTTGCTCATCAAGCATCTATAATAAACCTGAATCAAATGTCATTTCAAATCAGGAGGCAATATGGGAGCCCCCAAACCTTTTAAAGTCGAAGACACCAACCTCGCCCGGCTGGAGGCTTCACCCGAAGGTGTGCAGCGCTTTCAAGCGGCTGGCTTTGGTCTTTCAATTCATTGGGGCCTGTACTCCCTCAATACCAGTGGTAACGAGTGGATCTACTTCCTCGATCGTATCCCCTGGGAGGTCTACCGCCAGCGAATGGAGCGCTTCAACCCGGTGCGCTTCAATGCTGAAGAGTGGGCTGATCTGATGGTTGAGGCTGGCCAACGCTTCTTGCTGATAACCTCCAAGCATCACGATGGCTTCTGCTTGTGGGACAGTGAACTGACGGATTTCAAGGTGACCGGAACGCCCTTCAAGCGCGATATCCTGGCCGAGATAGCTCTTGCCCTGCACGAGCGCGGCATTGGTCTGCACTTCTACTATTCGCTGGTTGACTGGACCCACCCGTCCTACCGCAACGACTGGAACGCCTATAATGGCCTATTACCAGGGCCAATTACGTGAGCTTTGCACCCGCTACGGTAAGATCGCAGGCTTCCTTTTTGATGGCTACTGGCCGCGCCAGACTTTCACCGGGGATGAAATCACCTATCTGGCCCAACGTGGCCCCTGGGATCTGGCAGGTTCTTACGACCTGATCCACAGCCTGCAGCCTGATGCTGTTATCACCAATAATACCCACATCCTGCCGTTGCGAGGGGAGGATTACCAGGTGTGGGAGCTGGATTTGCCGGGTGAGAACAAAGCCGGCTTTAACTGTCTCGAGGTAGGCGATAAACCCACTGCCTGCTGGTGGAACATCAACGCCGGGTGGTCCTACCAGCCCTGGAACCACGCCCCCAAACGCGCTGAGGATCTCTTCGAGACTTACCGGGCAGTTCGCGCCCGCCGGGCTGTGTTCATGTTGAACGTGGGACCGCGCCGTTTTGGCGACATCCACCCTGAAGAACAACAAATCTTGCGGACCATTGGTAGAATGATCCGGCAGTACAAACTCTAACCATAAGCCACAGCGTGCAGGTCGTTGACCTGGATGCCATGCTCGCGCATCACCTCCAGCGCCTCCTGGTTGTAGGCGAGGACATCCTCCTCGCGCCCGTCATGCGCAGCCGGGCACAGACGCCGCGCAGGTTGTCATGGTAGCGGCTGTCCTCGCAATTGTCTTCGGGGCCGACAACCTTCGCCAGATCGGCCAACATGTCCATGACTAACGGCTGGTAACCCATGCGGATAGAATCGCCCAGGAGCAGCATCCGCATGGGCTGCTTCTGCCGATTCAAGACCGAGTTCAAGCTAATGCTCATCTCCTCTGTGTTTCCTTGTGTCACGGTCGTCATAGTTTCCATGTTGCGACCTCCTCGGCCAGCGGCACGATGGTGTCGAGGCCACGGTTGGGTACATCCTCCATGACGCCCACCATGAAGCGGCGTCCGTCGCCGGCGCTCTCTTCGAGCAACTGGCGGGTGTGCGCCCGGATGGCCACTGGCCCCTGATGATGCAGGGATGACGGGAAGTTGATCATGAATGTCTTCTCCGGCCAGGCGCGGCGCGCATCGCCCAGCGGCAGATCGCAGTCGGGCGGCGGGGTGAAGGACTCGATGAAATCCAAAGCCGTGCCGGCCACCTCATTAACGATCAGACGATTGTTGCCGTCGAGATGCGCGCCAGCGTACTTGCCGGCGGCATGCAGGATTCTGCAGGCTCGCTCGATGTGGGGCAGGTAGAACTCGCGATAGCGAGACAGCCCGACGATGCTGATCTCAGTGTTGCCGTCGATGACGCAGATCTGCGCGGGGCATTCAGCCAGGAGCTGCACGCGCCGGTCCACGTCGGCGGCCATCAACTGTACCAGGCGCAGGACGCGCTCGCGGTTGTCGGCCCATTCCAGGCAGAAGCGCTCAATGCCCATGATCTCGTAAATGACTTCATGCATGGGGGAATGCACCGTGACCGGCCGCGCCAGGCAGGCGCCGGGATAGCGGTTGTCAGAGGCGCGGAAGACATCGAAGGCCGGGGTGTAGCGGCGCGTCTGCAGTAGGAATTCGAGCGCATCGTAGTTATCGGGTCTCTCGAAGAGGTGCTTTTCGAGCCAGGACGTGCCGGGCATTCTGATGTGGATTTCGCTGACCTCGCCCGCCGGGGTCCGGTAGACCGTCCGGGTGCGCGCATGACCGTCGGCCGTCGGAGGCAGCGGATCCCGGCGAACTTCGATCCCGTCGAGATGCGAGTGCCAGACCGTGCTCTTGACGATGATGCAGGCGCCCAACTCGATCAGACGCTGCTCGATCTCGGGCGACGGCAATTTGTTGTCCCAGATGATGAACGGAACGAGATTTAGCCTTTCGCCGGCAAGCGCCCCCAGGACCTGTTCACGCGAGGACCGCATCGATCAATCCTTCCAGACGGCGAGTCGTTCAGCTGTGATCGGACCGTCGTAGGCGACGATGCGTAGGGCGGCTGTCCAGACGCCCCCAGCTGGCACGGCAATGGTTTCGTTCTGGGTAGCGTTGACCGTGGCCAGGCCGTAGTCACGGATAAACCACGGCCCGCGGCGGTCTGGGCTGGCGCTGTTGTCGAGGATCATCAGGCATACGCCATAGACCCCAAGTCCCGGCACGTCATTCTCGTAGGCCACGGCGTCGCATACCTTCGCGTTGGCCACCTCATCGGCTGTGCCGTGACAAAGTTCGCCGTCGACGCAGCCGATCACCTGGCCGCCCAGCGACGGCAGAAGCCGCGGCTCGACCCGCATGCAGATACTGCCGAACTTGGTCTTGGGAAACTCCGCGGTGCCGTAGGCGGCGGTCTTTCGGCTCGCCATATCGCAGACGGTGGCATCGGGGAGCGCGCGCAGAATCACGGTGCGTTCCTCGTCAAGCATCGGCTGCTCCTGCTCGTCACGCCAGATGCTCTTAAGCGTGAAGCGCACGCCGCCTTCGGTCACCTCGGCGGCAGGCTCGCCCTGGGGATCCATGCGGCCGAACTTCTTCATGATGTGGTCGTCGTGGCTGCGCTTGACCGGCAGGGCCCAGAAGTTGCCCTCGCGCTCGCCGACCCTGACGGGGTTCTGGGCGACAAAGATGCCGTTGTGGAAAGGATGATCGAAGGGGCTGTTCTCGACCACGGTGTACCCCGAGGGGGTGTAAAACGGATAGACCCACGAGCGCCAGAAGCTGGTGCCGTAAGCGCCGAGGATACGATCCCCGGTCTTGACGAAGTGGCTTTGGGCGTTGGTTTGGATTTGGTAGCTATTCATGGGGTTTCCTTCGTTTCGTTTTCGACAGCAATCGGCAGCTGTCGGATCTTTCTTTCAAACACCGCTTTGAATTTCGGATTTCCTGCGATCGCCGTTGGCTTGCCGGTTTCGACTGACTCGATCGCGGCGCTGAGCATGGCAAAGGTTTTCAGGTTGTTGCGTCCGCTGAACGGTGGCTCGACGCCGCCGCATAGATAATCGTGCCAGAGATCCAAGAACTGTAACCACGGATCGCGCACCGGCACGGTGTCGTCAATGCGCCGGGTGATGAACTGACCGAGTGCCGGCGCGACCTCGTAATCCATGGTGTCGTTCGACATGTGCAGGCCACGACACCTGAGAGCTCCCGCACTCCCTTCCAGGCGAAACTCGTACATAGGCGCCTGACTCGAGAACCCGCCGTGGTATGACAGATGCAGGTTGCCGTTGAAGCGGATCAGGGCATTCACCATGCACGGACCGGCGTACTTCGACCACGACGGCACAAACCCGTCGCAGGAAATCCATTCGGGCTCGCGGCCGGCGAACACGGAGAGAAAGGCGTCGAAGTGGTGGCAGGCCATTTCGTAGAGCGCCGGCTGGAGCATCTTGCCGAGGTTGGCCACGTTCGGGCGCGGCTT
>JAJRDJ010000052.1 GCA_028678445.1 Methylococcaceae bacterium | reverse complement strand
TTTTTGGATAACGATGCCGACCGCCGCAAATGTTTTCAGCTGGCCGAGCGTCTGGCCGATCTGTTCGACCAGTATCAGGTGTATCGCGCCGACTGGCTGGCAGCTTGGGCGGAGGGGGAGGAGGTGCTGATCACGGCGCGGGGAGACCCTATTGCACTTCCCGATGAGCAGCGCTGGCAGGCGGCGCTCTGGCGCCATGTGCTGGACGATGTGGCCCGTCTTCCAGGCCAATCCAACGGTAATGATGCCTTATCCGCCGCCGGACGGGCTGCCGTACATGAGGCTTTCATTGAACATGTCGCGAAGCGGCCGGAGCACGAGCGCCCTGCCGGGCTTCCGCGCCGGGTGTTGGTCTTTGGCATTTCCAGCTTGCCTCGCCAATCGCTGGAGGTTCTGGAGAGTATCGCCCGTTGGACGCAGGTTTTAATGTGCGTGCATAACCCTTGCGAGCACTTCTGGTCGGATATCGTCGCGGACCGCGAGTTGCTGCAGGCCGGACGCAACCGCCAGAACCGGCGCCAGAACATGCCCGCCGAAGTTCCGGAAGAGTGGCTGCACCTGCATGCCCATCCCTTGCTGGCGGCCTGGGGCAAGCAGGGGCGCGACTTCATCGCTTTGCTGGACGAACGCGACAACGCCGAGGCCCGGGCGGGATACCAGTCGCGGTTCGAGGCCATCGGTCAGCGGATAGACCTGTTTGAATCTCCAATTGCTACCACGCTGCTCCAGCAATTGCAGGACGACATCCGTGATTTACGGCCGCTCGCCGAGACCCGTGCCCTGTGGCCGGCAGTGAAGCCCGCTAAGGATCCCTCGATCCGCTTCCATATTGCTCATAGCCCGCAGCGCGAAGTCGAAATTCTCCACGATCAGCTGTTGGCCGCCTTTGATGAGGATCCCTCCCTCCGGCCACGCGACGTGATTGTCATGGTCCCGGATATCGAGACTTATGCCCCGTCCATTCAAGCGGTGTTCGGGCTCCTGGAGAGCGGTGACAAACGCTACATTCCGTTCACGGTGGCCGACCGGGGCCGGCGCAAGGTCGACCCACTGGTGCATGCCATCGCCCGATTGCTTGATCTGCCGCAGTCCCGTCTGGCCGTGAGCGACATCCTCGACTGGCTCGACGTGCCGGCCTTGCGCAAACGCTTTGGGATCGCCGAAACCGATTTGTCCCTGCTGCATCGCTGGATCAGCGGTGCCAACATTCGCTGGGGCTTGCATACCGAGCACCGGGCCAGCCTGGAGTTGCCCGGGGGTGATGATCCTGTCGGGCAAAATTCCTGGCTGTTTGGTCTAAGACGCATGCTGCTGGGTTATGCCATGGGTGCTGATGCCGAGGATTGGCATGGCATCGAGCCTTATGATGAGATCGGTGGGCTGGATGGGGCCTTGCTGGGCCCGCTGATCCGGTTGCTGGATTTGCTCGAAAGTACCTGGCAAACACTGCGTGAACCGGCCACGGCCAATGTCTGGTGCGAGCGGTTCCGGCAACTGATGGCGGACTTTTTCGAGGCCAGCGACCGCCGGGAGGGCTACACGCTGATGGAACTCGAAAGTGCGTTGCAGGGCTGGCAACAGGCCTGCGTCGAGGCGGAACTGACCGATCCGTTACCGCTGTCGGTAGTCGGAGAGTATTGGCTATCCCGGCTCGATGAGCAGGGTCTGTCACAGCGCTTCTTCGGCGGCGCGGTGACCTTCGCTACGCTGATGCCGATGCGGGCGATTCCTTTCCGGCGCGTGTGCCTGCTCGGCATGAATGACGGTGACTATCCCCGCAGCCGAAAACCTCTGGATTTCGACCTGATGGGACGGGATTACCGGCCCGGCGACCGCTCCCGCCGCGAAGACGACCGCTATCTCTTCCTCGAAGCACTGCTTTCGGCGCGGGAACACCTGCATATCTCCTGGGTAGGACATAGCATCAACGACAATTCCGAGCGGCCGGCGTCGGTATTGGTCGCTCAGTTGCGCGATCACCTTAAGTCGGGGTGGCGGCTGAGTGGTTACGAGTCACACAGCGAAAAGGCCGGCGCGTCACTGCTCGACGCACTCACTACCACACATCGGCTCCAGCCTTTCAACCCCGAGTATTTCACCGCGCGCGCGGGGCTGTTCAGCTACGCCCGGGAATGGTGTCCGGCAGCCCCGGCGGTTTCAATCGCGGCGGACTCGGGGACCCTATCCATGCTGCCACCGCTCCAACGCGAGGAACCCCTGACGCTGCGGGAATTGGGCGACTTCCTGAAGGAGCCGGTCAAGGCCTTTTTCCGCCAGCGCTTGAATGTCTCCTTCGAAAGGGCAGCCCTGTCCAGTGAAGACCAGGAACCTTTCGCGCTGGATGGGCTACAGCAATGGCTATTGCAGGATGAATTGATCAGGACACAGGCCGCAGTGGTGATGCAGTCAGAAAACCGGGGTGGCGGAGGAGCGTCACCGGAGCTTGACGAGAGACTGGAGCTGGCACGAATGCAGCGGGTGGAGCGCATCCGGCGTCGCGGCGAACTGGCGGGCGGTGGTTTTGGTGACATCATGGCAGGGGAGTTGATGGCCCCGATGGATGACCTGTTTAGCCGTTACCGCGAGGCTTTGGCGGAATGGCCGCAACGTGTCGAAGGCGAACTGGAGATTCACCATGCCATCGAGATTGCGGGCTTGATGCTGGAGGTGACAGACTGGCTGGGTGGCATCCGCATGAATGCCCGGGGTGAGCGTGGGCGAGTGGTACTGGAGAGCAGTGATGTCGTGAAGGACGGTCAGTACCGGGGCGAAAAACTGGTCCGGCATTGGGTCAATCACCTGGCGCTGCACCTGGCGGGCGAAACCATGACCACGCGCGTGATCAGCAAGCTTGGCGATGTCACGCTACAGCCGATCGATTCCACCGAGGCCGGGAAGCTGTTTGATGACATCCTGTCCCATTGGTACGAGGGCATGCGACGGCCCTTGCCGCTGGCTGTCAGGACGGCGTTTGTCTGGCTGAACAAGGCGGATCAGGGAGCGACACTCAAGGCTTACGAGGGGACCGAAAACTCCATCGGCGAAGTCCAGACCGATGCCTATCAGCAGCGTGCTTATCCGGACTATGCGGCACTGAGCCGCTCGGGCGAATTTTATACCTTGGCCGAAGCGCTGCTACGACCGCTCCAGCAGGCCATACACGTGAACGAATCCAGCGGGGCGAATAATCCCTCGGGAGTTGCCGCCGCATGAGCCAGGTACCCCTCCAGGATTTACCCGCTGCCCCGGCCGAACAGCTGGACCCCCTGAACTTTCCGTTACGCGGTAGCCGGCTGATCGAAGCCAGCGCCGGCACCGGCAAGACTTACACGATCGCGCTGTTATATGTGCGGCTGGTGTTGGGCCATGGCGGTAGCCAGGGGTTTACCCGGGCGCTGATGCCGCCCGAAATTCTGGTGGTTACGTTCACCGATGCCGCGACCAAGGAGCTGCGCGAACGCATCCGCGCCCGATTGTCCGAGGCCGCCATCCTGTTTCGGCGCGAACCTGGCGGGGGTGAGCCGGAGGATGACGAGTTGCTGTTCCGGCTGCGCTCCGGCTACCCGGAGGAGCAATGGCCGGACTGTGCCCGGGCGCTGCAGTTGGCCGCCGAGTGGATGGACGATGCGGCGGTCTCGACGATACATAGCTGGTGCAACCGGATGCTGCGGGAACATGCCTTCGACAGCGGCAGCCTGTTTACCCAGACGCTGGAAACCGATCAGGGCGAGCTCTTGGCCGAGGTGGTTCGCGATTATTGGCGGACCTTCATGATCCCCCTCGATGTGGCAGACGCTGCCGAGGTCAGGACCTGGTGGGCGGAACCGCAAGACTTGCAGGCGATGCTCAAGAATCTTGTCGAGCATGCGGAGTTGCTGCCTACGCCCCAATCCCCCGTTGCAGCGTTGGCAATGGCGCGAGAAGAAAAGATGCATCGTCTGGCCGAGTTGAAAAAAAACTGGGTGATATGGACGGACGAACTGGCAACCCTGCTTAATGAAGCGCTCGCCCACAAGCAGGTTAATGGACAGAAAATCCATTCGCGATATTACCAGCTCTGGCTGGAGAAGCTCCGCGCCTGGGCTCTCGATCCCGTCATGGTGTTTCCCGATCTCAAGAGCACATCCACGGCCTGGACGCGACTGACCCCCATGGGGATGGCCGAGGCGTGGAAGCAGGGCGATCCCCCTGCTCATCCCGCCCTGGCCGCCATGGCCGGGCTCCGCGACGCGCTCAATGCACTCCCGGATGCCCGCAATGAGCTCCTGTGTCATGCCGCCCGCTGGGTCGCGAATCGCTTCGAGACCGAGCAAAACCGCCATGCTCAGATGGGGTTTGAGGATCTTCTGATCCGGCTGGACGCGGCGCTCCAAGGGCCCAATGCGGAGCGGCTGGCCATGACCATCCGGCAACAGTTTCCCGCCGCCCTGATCGATGAATTCCAGGATACCGACCCGGTCCAGTACCGGATTTTCGATTCCGTGTATCGAGTGGCCGAAAACGACCCCGCCACGGCACTAATCCTGATTGGTGATCCCAAGCAAGCCATTTATGCGTTTCGTGGCGCGGATATCTTTACTTACCTGGCCGCGCGCCGCGCTTGTGCCGGGCGCCTGTACACGCTGAAAACCAACTTTCGGTCCACTCAGGCGATGGTCAATGCCGCCAATCGCTGCTTTGCCGTGGCCGAAAGACGGCAAAAAGGGCAGGGCGCTTTCCTGTTCAGAACCGCGCAAGACAACCCGGTACCTTTTGTTGACGCCGTCGCGAAAGGCCGCCGCGAGGTGCTGCAGATCAAGGGCGCGGCGATTCCCGCTCTCACCGCCTGGTGGCTACCGGGCGGTGAAACTGGCAAGGCACTGGGCAGGACGCGCTATCGTGAACACATAGCTGATGCCTGTGCGAGCGGGCTGGTCCGGTTGCTCAATCTGGGACAATCGGGCAAAGCCGGGTTTCAGGGCCAGAATGACTTTAGGCCGCTCCAGCCGAAGGATATCGCCGTGCTGGTCAATAGCCGTAGGGAGGCTGATACCATCCGCAAGGCACTGGCACGGCGTGGTGTGCGCAGTGTTTATCTGTCGGACCGGGACTCGGTGTACGCCAGTCCCCAGGCGCTGGAGCTCGAATACTGGCTGGCGGCCTGTGCCGAACCCGATGACGGACGCCTGCTGCGGGCCGCGCTGGCCACCCCGACGCTGGGTCTTTCCTACGCCACACTGGATGCCCTCAATTACGACGAGGCCGCCTGGGAAGCGCGCGTGCTGCAGTTCCGCCGATATCGGGACTGCTGGCAACACCAGGGGGTTTTGCCGATGGTGCGCGCCCTGCTGAATGATTTTCAGGTTCCGACGAAGTTGCTGGGACACGGCGATCCTGAAAGCGAGCCCATGCGGGGGGAGCGGGTGCTGACCGATCTGCTGCATCTTGCGGAATTGCTGCAGCAGGCCGCCACCCTGCTGGAGGGTGAGCACGCCCTGATCCGCTTTCTGGCCGAACAGCGGATAGCGGTCGATAATGACGTCGGCAACGAGGCCCGGCAAATCCGTCTCGAAAGCGATGCCGATCTGGTGCAGGTAGTCACGGTCCACAAGGCCAAGGGACTGGAATACCCGCTGGTGTTCCTCCCGTTTGCCAGCCAGTTCCGGGTGATTGATGCCACTAAGGACCTTCCCCTCAAATGGCATGATGCCAAGGGTGAACTGCAGGTGGGGCTCACCGCCGATGATCGGGTGCTCGAATGGGCCGAGGCGGAGCGGCTGGGCGAGGATCTTCGAAAGCTCTATGTAGCCCTGACCCGCGCCCGTCATGCGACTTGGGTAGGGCTGGGTCCTTTGGAAAACCTCGAGCAGAGCGCCATCGGTTACCTGCTGGGTGGTGGCGAGCCCATTCCACCCGACGCCTTTCCTCAGCATCTGGAAGACCTCAAAGGCGACTGCGCGGATATGTCGGTAGCGCCCGCGCCCGAAATCACTGTCGAAACTTTCCGCGAGCAACAATTGGCGATAACCGAGTTCAAGGCTCGTGAACCAAGGCGCGCTGTCCGGGAAAACTGGTGGATTGCCAGTTATTCGGCTTTGAAGGCCGACAAGGGTGGCACCGGGCACGCGTATCTGAGCGCCGATACCGCCGCCGAGGACACCTATCTCGAGGTGCAGGCCGGTAAGGATGCTCCGGCCTTAGCAGGCGTGGGCGATAAGCCTTCACCAGCATTCCAGAGTGTGGCGGAATCTGTATCCCTGCACGATTTTCCCGCCGGCGCAGAGGCGGGTACCTTTCTCCATGACCTTCTGGAATGGTCGGCCAACCTGGGTTTTGCCGAGACGCTGACCCAGCCGGCCTTGTTGCGCGACCAGGTGGCGCGCCGCTGCCAGATTCGGGGCTGGGCGCATTGGGTCGAACCGCTCACTGAATGGCTGCGGCATTTTCTGGCCTTGCCACTCGAGACCGGGCGGTCGGCGGCGCCAGTAGCTTTGGCGAGTCTCAAAACCTACCGGGCTGAGATGGAGTTCTGGCTGGCGGCGAATACGGTCACGACCGGCGAGATTGATCGGCTAGTGAGGCGTCATGCGTTGGTCGGAGAGCCGCGTCCGGACTTGCAGCCTCTGGAACTGAACGGCATGCTCAAGGGCTTCATTGATCTGGTCTTCGAACATGAAGGGGTTTACTACGTGGCCGACTACAAATCCAACAAGCTGGGCACGGAGGATGCCGCCTATACCCGGCAAGCCATCCGCGGGGCCATTCTGCATTCGCGCTATGACTTGCAGTACGTCCTGTATCTGTTAGCACTGCATCGCCACCTGAGATCCCGTCTGCCCGAGTACAACTATGACCGCCATATCGGCGGGGCGCTCTACTTCTTTTTGCGTGGTACCGGGGCGCCTACCCAGGGTTTACATGCCGAGCGCCCACCCCGGGCATTGATCGAGACACTCGACCGCCTGTTTGCCGGAGCCAGCCTCGGAGCGTTCGCATGATTCTCAGCCATCCCGGGATCGAGATTCAGCCAGCACTGGATTACCGGGACAAGGGCGCCATACAGGGTATGCTCGCGCTCTGGACTTCCCGCGGCTGGCTGCGGGAACTCGATAGGGCGTTTGCCGATTTTCTGTGGGAGGAAGCGCCCGATGCCCATCCACTGCTGATTCTTGCGGCGGCCCTGGCCAGTCATCAACTCGGCCGGGGCCATGCATGTCTGGATCTCGCCGCCACGCATGCTCAGCCTGGCCTGGTGCTGTCGATCCCACCCGAAGGCGACGATGCCGGTCAGGCAGGCTTACCCCCCGCTCCGGAGAGACTATTACGGCAGTGGACTCTGGCGGAATGGCAGGCCGCCCTGAATCATCCCGATCTCGTGTCGGAAGGCCCCGGCAATACACCACTGGTGCTCAGTGGGTCGCGCTTTTACCTTAGGCGTTACTGGCAATATGAGCAGAGGG
>JAJRDJ010000321.1 GCA_028678445.1 Methylococcaceae bacterium | reverse complement strand
TACTGATCGTTTCCATCTCCTCATGCTCCAGCATGACTTCGCCGGTTTTACGGACCCGTACCTCGGCGAGGTCGCCTTTGAGGGTTTCCGCGATAATGCCGTTGATGGCCTGTATGGCCTGCGCGGCCGGCATGACTTCCTCATAATGGAGCACAGGCTTCACGAGAATCAACCGCTTGGTGACCCCGAGCCCTTCGGAGTCGGGCGTCATGAGCTGCCGCCAGGAAACCCGATAGGGCTGATCCGCGGTGACCGCAGCAAGGGCCTCGCGGATTTTGACCAGCAGCGGATCAAGTTCCAGGGTCAGATCGCTTTTCCCGGCTTCTTCCAGCGCCTCGCCGACAATCCCGAACAGGCCGCGCAGGCTATTGTCCTCGGCCAGACGCCCGATGAAGGGCTGGGCATTGGCCAGCTGCTTGGTCAGGTCTTCCAGCTCATCAAGACCGAGATACAACAGTCCGTTCCGGGCGTAGAAATCGCCCTCGTCGGGCACGTAGACACTGCTGAAATGCGCGGAGTCCTGCCGGGCCAGTGCCGCTATCTGCTTGACGGCGGCGCTGGTCGCTTCGGGCGTCTTCCCTTCCACCAGCAGCAGCGCAGTGCCGATATCCTGGGGAAAGGCCTGCTCCAGCGCGATGCGGTTCTTCTGGAACGGCAGCTCGAGGGAAATCATGTCCCCCGTGTTGGTGTTGATCTTCAGATTGTCCAGGGTATAGCGGAGGGTCAGCCCGCAACCCAGGATAAACAGCACGATGACCAGCCAGGGATGGCGAATGAAGTTGGCTTCCCAGCCATGCATCAGGCGGTGCAGAAGGCGGTCCGAGGTCTGGCTCATCGTGGTTCAGGAGGCGCTATGAAGCGGAAGTCGGATCCGGCGGCCCGCCGTACCTGATACAGGGTGCGCAGGGCCGCGCCAAACGCTCGGCCGAGCGCGATCAGTTCACCTATTTGCAAAGGGTGAAGGGCGAGTTGGGCCAGGAGGACCGCCGTGCGCACATCCCCCCGGGGGTTGAGGGCTCGTGACACAGCGCGGGGAACGTCCATGGCGGCGGAGTCGGCTATGGCCCTGACGGCGAGGAACGGCACACACCGGGCACGAGCTATGCGGGCGATGGCACCGCTTTCCATGTCGACGGCGATGGCGCCGGTCGACGTGTGCAGGGAGGCTTTGGCCGCACGAGTACCGACGACCCGCGCGCTCTCAATGAGGTGGCCACCATGCGACAGGAGCCCCGACGGCAGGCTCGTGGACAATCGCCGAAGCCAGGCAGAATCAGCGGCATGGGCATGTCCTTCCTCGTCGAGGACAACCTCGGGCAAAACCAGGTGGCCAGGCAGCAGGTGATGGGCAATGGCGGCCGCGCATCCCCAGCTCATCAGCCCCTCGACGTTATGATCCAGCAGGCGGCTGGCGGCCCCATGCGCATTCTCTGGACCCGCGCCGGAAACGGTTAGCCAGTGCCCCCCCGGCAGCTCATGCAGACTCTCGAATTCCAGCCGCTGGCGAACGACGGTTCTGGCTTCGGCCGGCAGGGCGACAACAATGCCGATCGGGGGCACCGTCAGCAATGGCGCTCATTGCGGAAACGCGCCAACGCCCATAGCGGAAAGAACTTGTCGTAACCGTGATACTTGAGATAGAAGACCTTGGGGAAGCCGGGCGCGTTGAAGTATTTATCGTCCCAATGGCCCTCAGGACCCTGGGTGCGGAGCAGGTAATCAATCCCGGCGGCAACTTCAGGTGAATCCGCTTCGCCGGCCGCCAGCAGGGCCAGCAAGGCAAGCGCGGTGTGGAAGGCCATGCTGGTGTGGAAGCGGCCGCGCTTTTCCGCTGCAGGGTCATGGTAAGTGAAGTTGTCCTCGCCCCAGCCGCCATCGCTGCACTGGATATTCTTGAGCCAGGCCACCGCCCGTCGAATGGCAGGGTCGCTCTTGGGAACGCCGGCCGTCTCGAAACCGACCAGCACCGACCAGGTACCGTAGATATAGTTGGTGCCCCAACGGCCAAACCAGGAACCATCGGCTTCCTGCTCCTTGCGGAGGTAGACTAGCGCGTCTTCGAGCACGGGGCGGAAATCCGGGCGCTGCTTGGCCAGTTTGGCGAGGAACATCAGGCAGCGGCCGCTGACATCGGAGGTCGGCGGGTCCAGCAGCGCGCCATGATCGGCGAAGGGGATATGGTTCAGATAGTGATAGGTGTTGTCGGCGTCAAAGGCACCCCAGCCGCCGCCCCGCGACTGCATGCCGGCGATCCAGTTACCGGCGCGGCGCAGGGGCTCGGCGAATTCATCGCTATTGGCCTGTAGCAAAGCATGCGCCACGACGGCCGAATCATCGACGTCCGGGTAATGGGTATTTTCAAACTGGAAGGCCCAGCCGCCGCCCTCGACATGCGGGCGCCGCACTCGCCAGTCGCCTGGCTCATCGGTCAGCTGCTTGCTGGCCAGCCAGCGGAGTCCTGCTGTCAAGGCGGCATCGGTCCGGGCATCGGGGTGATTCTTAGTCACTTCCTGCAGCGCCAGACTGCTGAGGCCGGTATCCCAAATGGGTGACACGCAGGGCTGGCAATAGGCATGGTCCTCCTTGATAACCAAGAGCCGTTCAATCGACTCACGAGCAATGCGGCGGAAGTCATGCTCCGGCGGGTAACCCAGCCAGTCTAGCGCCTCGTAGGCATTGACCATGGCCGGAAAAATGGCGCCCAGCCCATCGACCCCATTCAGTCGCTCGATAAACCAGTCCCGGGCTTTTTCGGTAGCTCGGGCGCGGAGTTTTTTGGGGATGAACGGCTCCAGCGAGCAGCCAATGCGCTCCAGCCCGAGCACCAGCCTGCCAAGTGGCGTCTTGACATGGAAGAAGTAGTTTCTTTCCTGTTCCGGATCGACGGTAAATAGCTCCCTGACCCCGGTTTGCTGCGGATTGCGGGCGGTCACCTTGTGGCTGCAGAGAATGAACAGCGGCACCATCACCGTACGCGACCAATAGGCCACCTTATCCAGATGGAAGGGGAACCACTTGGGCAGCAACATGATTTCCACGGGGATGAATGGCACGGCCCGCCACGGCACCTGCCGGAACATCGCCAGCATGATGCGGGTGAACACATTGGCATGGGCCGCGCCACCCTGACTGAGTATCCAGTTTCGGGCCTGCTGCATATGCGGGGAGTCGATGTCGTCTCCCGCCAGCTTCAGCGCGTAGTACACCTTGACGGTACAACTGACATCGCCGGGTCCGCCGGTAAACAGCGAGTAACTGCCGTCTTCCCGCTGATGGGCCCGCAGATACACGGCAATCTTGGCCTGCAGTGCCATGTCAATCTCGTCCATGAAGTGCATCATCAGGATGTATTCGGATGGGATGGTGCAATCCGCCTCCAGCTCGAACACCCAGTAACCATCCGCATGTTGCCTATCGAGCAGGAAGTCGCGGGCCCGTGTGATGCCTTTTTCCACCGGGTCTTCGGTCTGCTGAGCCAGATAGGGCCTCAGATACACAGTCATTTCGGACGGGTCGTGATGATCTTTAAACATGGTTGAGATGTCCCCTGATTGGTTGGCTTCTCAGCTCTGCAATGAATGAAACGGGATCTAACCGGGCTGCGCTATGAATGGCAGACCTTTGCCGGCCAGCGCGAAGGCGGCGCGAAGGCCGCTGTTGCTGGAACGCAAAATCCGGCTGGTGAAAATGGTGGCCTTGACGGACCGGCGCGTGATCTTGACCTCGGACGAGGCATTGAAATCGGGATTTTTGGCGGTTTTCCGCAGGGTCAGCACGGCCATGCCGAGCGCCCACAGACAGAATTCGCGGATCCCGGTCTCGTGGGGTGGGATCAGCAACGTATAACGCAGCGCATTCCGGAGATGTCCGTGGGCCACGCCAATCAGCTCCAGGAAGCCGGCGCGGAAGCGCGGATCCTGGTGACCAGGACGGAGCTCACTCAAGGGAAAACCACCGGTCCGGTCGAAAATCTCCTGAGGAAGCCAGCAGACATCACGCTCATGATCATCCCAGAGATCCTTGAGAATGTTGGTCATCTGCAGCCCCTGCCCGAAGGAAACGGCCAGCCTCATCATTTCATCCCGGTGTGCGCCAATTTCTGGCGAATAGTGACTGAACAGGCGAGTCAGCATTTCACCGACGACACCCGCCACGTAGTAGCAATAACGATCCAGTTCTTGCAGCGTACCCAAGCCCGCGCTGAGGTCGCGGTCCTGAAACTCAGCCATCCCTTGCGCCATGATCTCCACGCACAAGGCCAAGGCTTCCTGCTGCTCCGCATCGAACTGGCGGGTGATGTCGATGACCCTCGGGATGACCCGGATTAGCTCATGCTCGGCGGGCAGCGTCGTGGTGGATAGCAGAGGGGCTAGCGCGTCACTCAATACGCCCGGCGGTCGCTGGCCCCGGACAACATGCGCGAACTGGTTACAGAAACGGCGCTTCTGAGTGGAATCCAGCGCCACCTCGTCCTCGATCGTATCGACGATCCGGCACAGCAGGTAAGCGTTCGCAACCGGCTTTGCCAGGGGGGGCGGCAGCTGCGGGATCGTCAGGGCAAAGGTGCGGGAAACCCCCTGTAGCAGGTGGTCCTGGAACGCGTCATCGCCCAGGGAGGTGAGGGCTGCGCTAGGGGCGGGATGAATGGTGGAACTCATGCGTTGAAAGCTGTTTCCTTCAAGTCTTTGATTGGCGTTGCTTTCGGAGTCGGTCTGTCACGATGGGATCGACGCGCGCATTATGGAAGTAAGGTACAAAATTCTAACGTTTTTGTGTTTTACGTCAAGCAATGTTGTTTTTTGACTAAAATAGTTGAGAAAAAAGCAACTCCCCATTAAAATGCTCAACAAATATTTCTATTGCCGAGGCGGCAGGCTTGTCTCCTCCCGCCGGAACCCGTAATAATAAGGGGTGAGATTCGGCGAAATCAGGGTGCCAGCGTGGCTGGCTAACCGGTTCAACGTTACTATTCCGCGGAGGACTCATGGGCGTTCCATTAAGGCAGCAGTTGACTGTTGCAAAGTATCTTCTCAGGCAGAAGCTTTCCGGCAACAAAAAATACCCGCTGGTGCTCATGCTCGAGCCGCTTTTCCGTTGCAACCTCGCCTGCGCGGGTTGTGGGAAAATTGATTATCCGGATGATATTCTTAACCGCCGCCTGAGCTTGGACGAATGTCTCGCCGCTGTCGATGAATGCGGGGCGCCAATCGTATCCATAGCGGGTGGTGAGCCGCTGCTGCATAAGGAACTGCCGCAGGTAGTCGAGGGCATGATACAGCGCGGCAAGTACGTTTACCTGTGTACTAATGCACTGTTGCTAAAAAAGCGCATCGATGATTACACGCCCTCGCCTTTCCTGACCTTTTCCATTCATCTTGACGGCAATGAAGAACGCCACGATGCCTCGGTGTGCCAGCAAGGGGTATTTGACCGGGCGGTGGATGCCATCAAGCTGGCGAAAAGCCGCGGCTTCCGGGTGACCATCAACTGCACCCTGTTCCAGAACGAAGGTGCGTCCGAGATCGCGGCATTTCTCGATTACTGCAACGAACTGGGCGTCGAGGGCTCGACGATCGCACCGGGTTTCAGCTACGAGCATGCGCCCCAGCAGGATATCTTCATCAAGATGCGCGACAGCAAGCAATTGTTCCGCGACGTCTTCAAGCTGGGACGAGGACGCAAATGGCAGCTGAATCACTCAAGCCTCTACCTGGATTTCCTGGCCGGTAATCAGAGCTACAACTGCACCCCCTGGGGCAACCCGACCCGCAATGTCTTTGGCTGGCAGAAACCATGCTATTTGCTGGTGGACGAGGGTTACGCGCCTTCCTTCAAGGCGCTGATGGAAGAAACGCCCTGGGACAAATACGGCAACTCCAAGAACCCCAAATGCGCCAACTGCATGGCGCATTGCGGATATGAAGCGACCGCAGTGGAGGATGCCATGCAGCATCCGTTGAAAGCGGCCTGGGTCGCGTTCATGGGGCCGCGTATCTCCGGGCCGATGGCCGAGGAGCCAGTCCCCGAGTATGACAATGCGTCAACGGCAAAGAGCCGGCGCACCATCCCGATTGAAGTAGTCGATTAATTCACCCCGCCCTTCCGCAGCGGGGGGGCCATGTTTGCATGGCCCCCCCCGAATGGCCCGACTGATTCGCGGTGCGCTACATCTCCGGGAATCCGCCTGACACCACCCATCAACAACTTCACGGGATTTTCGCGCTCCCGGCTTTTCGGGGGGCAAGCGGCACCAACGGCTTGATGTTGCATTCACGGCCAGGAGAGGGAAGCACGGCGCTTCTTTTGAAGCGGTCCAAGGCCCGTCAAAAAACATTTATCCCTGCTTACCCCACACGTACGGTTAGTCGGAGTAGGGATGCCAGTCACCCAAAACCCCTCCACAGGGCTATATTCAGCTCAGATGTTGATGTACTCCTGACGCAATGCATGAAACAGGAATTGCTGAGGAGTGACAGCCTCTTGGAAACGATCCAGCAAGCGGCGCCAGCCGAGGTAGTAATGCAGGTACTGGGTGGCCACCCCATGAAACCGTGCCATCCAACCCTTCAGTCGACGGTCGTAAGCATTCACGTTCTGGACGTGCCAGACACCGTCACCGCCGTGTCCGGCGTAGCTCGCCACGAAGCGACTCGCACCGATACCCAAAGCAGTGGCCACCACGCGGTAACTGGGATTGCCGTCGGTACTGAGTAGGGCGTCGGGGGCGACCGCCGGCCGCAAGACCGCCGTCATCGCCGTGGCACTCCCATCGCTCAGCACCTGATCGGTGGCGAGCCGGGTCCCCCGCTGCATCGCGACCCACACGCTGACACGCTGACACGCTCGCCCGCCGTGCCCTCTGCCGCCGGTCCACCGCGCGACTTGGCGGCGCGTGGCAAACCTTGGCGTTGGCCTTTGAACGAACGCCGGAACAGCGTTTCATCGGCTGCGACGAGGCCGGTCAGTCCCGTGGGACGCTGTTCTGCAAGGCATTCCAGGAAGCGGTGGCGCCAGCGGAAGGCCCGATCTACCGTCAGCCCCACCGCCGCGGCACTGGCCCGAAGCGTCAAACCCTGGCTCATGCAGTCCGTATAGGCCACCCATTTCTCCCGTTCCCGCAAGCGTTGCACGGGCGTTCCGGTCAGTGCCATAAAGGTCTTGCCGCAGTCCTTGCAGCGGCACCGTTGCTGTCCCGCCGAGTACCCGAAGCGCACGACCGTGGCACTG
>JAJRDJ010000051.1 GCA_028678445.1 Methylococcaceae bacterium | reverse complement strand
GCCTGGAACGCATCGGCCTCAGCGTCTGATTCGATCTGCCTCCGTTCCAGCGGGGGAGGTGGGTCAAACTGATCGAGGGTCACGAACTTCAGTTGGGGGGCGGACCGCCTTGGCCAGCCGGCGGGCTATCGCATTAGCTGCAGGCGTTCAATGCAAACCGCAGCTTAAGATCACAAGTCCGCTCATCTTAAGGACGAAATAGCTCAGATGAGTTCAGTTGCCATAGTGATGCTGGACGGCTTGGATTTCCGATAAACCGGCTCAAAGCCTGTGCAGCCTGGCTGTCAACCGAAGTCTCGCTACCATCAACGGGGGAGGATTTAGGAGCACACCGGGTGTGGCGTCCACCTCGACGACTCGACGAAGGTGGAAGTGCGTTACCCGCGCGCATAGTTTTATGCTCGCCTCCCCGACGGTGTCTTTAGAGGTCGGCTACGTTACAGACCGGGGAAGTAAGTGCGGCTTAGACTGTCGTGTAGCCATGATGGTGGGGTGTACAGTCAATTGTCGGTCAGCGAACTACACCCTTTTCGTGCTCGCCTCCGGTCATTGGGTGTGCTTAAACGCCGGCGGGGATTCATGCAGCCATGGCACAACACAAGTTGATCACCGGTTTGAATTCCCCTCCAGATCATGGAAACGAGTCATGTATGTAGTAGAATTCCTTGCATTCTGGATAAAATTTGTCAAGATTTCGCTGTAATGGCCCCTCTTGTCCAGCCGCGAAGCGGCAACAGGCATCAACAGGGCGAACCATGGCGTTTAGCTGCATACCGAGGTGACTTGTGAACCTACCTGATCCTTCTACCGAATCAAAACCCGAAAACCCGGAAGCAATCGCCAAGCCGAGGCGTTCGTTATTGCGTGGCTTGGCCTTTGGCGGATTCACTTTGGCGGTAGCGGCAGGAGCAATCATCGCGGGGCGGCAAACGCTTCCGTTCGGAATAGCCATGCCCTCTTTTGCCGAGAGTCAAGAGACCCAGCCCATAGACCCGCGGGCCGAGGTTTCCGTCGAAGGGATCGGCCTCGGTACACGGCTGGTCAAGGCTGAGCTTCGCGACGAGACCGGCAAGGTATTGTCGGAGGTTACCAATCAGCCCGCGTTCGAACCCGGTATCAAGCTGGAGTACGGAAAAAAATACACGCTTTCGGCGAGTGCCGAGCGACTCTGGCTCGGACAGAAAGAAGCACGGGAAGTCACATTCACCACCGTCTCCGTTCCAAACGTCGAGAGTCCGCTACGGCAGGACCTGTCCGCGAATGGAACGGTAAGCCTGAAATTTGCCGAACCGGTCGGGAAAATCACTCCCTCCAGCGAGTTGCAACTAGAGGTCAAGCCAGGTGCATCGCAACAGAGCTTTACCCTGGAGGCTGTGCCGGGTGGGATGACACAAGGCAAGACCTACACGGTGGATATCAACTGGGAAAGCCCTACGGGCGTACCCTTCCCGCCCTTCAAGCTGGAAGTCAGCACCGCCCCACCGCTAACGGCGTCCGTCGCGAGTAATGGCATGTCCAACCTGGGTATCGCCATGCCGGTGCAAATCGATTTCAGCGAACCACTCAGCGATCGCCAAACCGTCACGCAGCACATCACCATAAGTTCAGGGGACGGCCAACCGATCGAGGGCAAGTGGCTTTGGTTTGGCAAGCAACGTGTGCAATTTAGGCCCCAGCCAGTCTGGCCCGCCCAAAGTACCATTCATGTCAGCATTGACCCCGGCGATCTGAAAAGCGCACGCGGCGGCTTTCTGGCAAACCCCGTCAACGCCACCTTCAGCACGGGCGCTGATCGTCGCATCGAGGTGTTCCTCGACAAACAGCGCGTCAACGTCATTGAAAACGGGGAAGTCATCAAAACCCTCAAGGCCAGTACCGGAAAATCCAAAACGCCGACCGTGACCGGATCCTTTTATATCTACGCACGGTTTCCGACCAAAACCATGAAAAGCACGGGCCTGAAGCCAGGCCAAAAAGGGTATTACGAAGTCAAGGATGTACCGTATGCACAATATTTCTATGAGGGGTATGCCTTCCACGGCGCTTTCTGGCACAACAATTTTGGGCACCCGGCTAGCCATGGCTGCATCAATCTCGCCACCCGCAAGAAAAACGGGCGCAAAGGCGTCAATGAGGATGCCGGGTGGCTTTACCACTGGGCATCATTGGGTGTTCCGGTGACTGTGCATCGCTCATCGGCTCAGCAAGACCAGGTTGCTACGACACAGTAAGGGCTGACATTTTTTGCTGGGCAAAAATCACTTAAGCTGACAGATTTGTTGAAACTCAAGCCCGATGACCTTGACCGGATCATCGGGCTTTTGTGTTGATGAATTCCTCCGGCCCCTTGACCACGCTATGTGACGGTATCCGCTTATCAGGCGGGTATGGACTCCGCAAACCGCTGTAATCCGGGCTGCACCTCCCCCGTTCTGTACTCCCAGGAGATTATTCCCTGAGCAACCAACTTCTCCGGTCCACCAGTCTCGTGGGCGGGCTGACTCTTATCTCCCGCATGCTGGGATTTGTCAGGGATATGGTCATTGCCGGTTTCTTTGGGGCGAATGCCGGTACCGATGCTTTTTTTGTGGCCTTCAAGATTCCGAACTTCCTGCGCCGCTTATTCGCGGAGGGTACTTTCGCTCAAGCCTTTGTACCGGTTCTTGCCTCCTGTAGGGAGAACCAAGGGCATGCCGCCGCGCGCGATTTCATCGCCCGCGTCAGCGGCAGCTTCGCCTTGATCCTGATGCTGCTCACGGGAATCGGCATGCTTGCCGCGCCACTTTTAATTTGGCTCTTTGCCCCGGGGTTTCATGATCATCCCGAACAATACGGCCTGAGCGTCGACCTGCTGCGCATCACCTTTCCCTACCTGTTTTTCATTTGCCTGACGGCGCTCGCGGGCGCGATCCTCAACACGTGGCAGCATTTTGCGGTGCCCGCCTTCACGCCCGTGCTGCTTAATCTCTGCATGATTACGGCGACCGTCTGGCTGGCGCCGACATTTGACGAACCCATCCAGGCGCTCGCTCTGGGTGTGTTCGCGGCGGGAGTAGTGCAACTGGCTTTTCAATTGCCGGCCCTCCATCGCCTGGGTCTGTTGCCGCGTCCCCGTATTGATTTTCGGAATGCCGGGGTCCGCCGTGTGTTGCAGTTGATGGCGCCGGCCATATTTGGCGCCTCAGTCAGCCAGCTCAATCTGCTCATCAATACCCTGATCGCTTCCCTGCTGGCTTCTGGTAGCATTTCCTGGCTGTACTACTCGGACCGTTTGGTAGAATTTCCGCTCGGTATTTTCGGGGTGGGTCTGGGTACCGTGATTCTCCCGCATTTGTCCCGGAGTCAGGCGCGGCGTGACCCTGGCGATTTCTCCCGCTCGCTGGACTGGGGTCTGCGGTGGTTGCTAATGATTGGCCTGCCATCCACCCTGGGGCTCATCCTCCTGGCCGAACCACTGATGTACACCCTGTTTCAATACGACCAGTTCACTCCGGAGGATGCCCGCATGGCCGCCCGCAGCCTCATGGCGTATGGTCTCGGCCTCATGGGCTTTCTCGGCGTCAAGATTCTCGTCCCGGGTTTCAGCGCGCGTGAAGACCTCATGACGCCAGCGCGTTTCGGCGTTTACGCCGTGGTCGTCAATCTGGTGCTGAGTCTACTGTTGGCCATTGCGTTTGCACCGGCGGGCTGGGCGCATGCGGGACTGGCCCTGGCCGCCTCGCTCGCCTCGCTGGTCAACGCCGGATTGCTCCTGACCAAGCTTGCCAAACTCAAGGTGTATAGGCCCCAGGCGGGATTCGGGGGCTTTCTATCCCGGGTGCTGTTGGCCAATATTGCGATGGGCGTGCTGCTTCTTTTTCCTGCCGGGCAGTCATCATGGGCTAACCTTGCGGCCAGCGCCCGCGTCCTCAATCTCGCCCTGTGGATCGGCTTGAGCATCGCCGCCTACGTCCTGACCCTGGTACTGGCGGGACTACGTCCGCGTCACCTGCTGCTGCCCCACGGCGTCTGACACTAATCCACCCATGCGGCTGGCCCTCGGTCTTCAATCTCCGCATCTGCCCCTGCAGGGCTGCGTTGCCACGATCGGTAATTTCGATGGCGTGCACCTGGGGCATCGGGCCGTCATCGAACGGCTGGTCACCGAAGGGCAGCGGCTCGGGCTACCGGTCTGCGTGGTGCTGTTCGAGCCGCAGCCCCGGGAGTACTTCGATCCCGTGACTGCACCTCCGCGCCTGATGCGGTTGCGCGAAAAAGTCGACCGGCTGTCCGAGTTGCCTGTCGATTACACGCTCATTCTGCGTTTCAATGCGTCACTGGCTGCTCTCGCACCGGAAGCGTTCATTGATACCATCCTCATTCGGGCGCTGAACATCAAATATCTGGTCATCGGCGATGATTTCCGCTTCGGCCGGCGGCGCGAGGGGGATTTCAGGCTGCTAGAGAAACAGGGCGCCCGCGCGGGATTTGCCGTGGCCGACACGGCTTCGGTCGTGATCGACGGTGAACGGGTGAGCAGCACGCTGGTACGCGAGGCACTGCTGGTGGGCGATCTCGACCGCGCCGCCCGCCTGCTGGGCAAACCCTACGAGGTTTGCGGCCGCATCATCCACGGCCAGAAGCGTGGTCGTGGCATGGGCTTTCCAACCGCCAACCTGTTGATGCAGCGGAAAAACACTCCAGTTCAGGGGGTGTTTGCCGTTACAATGCGCGGTTTGGGCGAGACACCCCGGCCCGGTGTCGCGAATGTCGGCATCCGGCCTACCGTTAGCGGGGATGACAAGGTGCTGCTGGAGACGCATTTGCTGGATTTCAGTGGCGACCTCTACGGCAAGCGCGTCGAAGTCGAATTCCACCGGAAATTACGGGATGAGCGCCGTTTCAGCGGCATCCCCGCGCTCAGCGCCCAGATCGAGCAGGACATCCAGGCCGCCCGCGATTTTTTCGCCGGCCACCCGAATCACCCGAGTTGCACACCATGACCGTTGACTACAAAGCCACGCTGAACCTTCCCGCCACCGCTTTCCCGATGAAGGGCAACCTGCCGCAGCGCGAGCCGGAACAGCTCCAGCGCTGGGAGGCGCTGGAGCTTTACGGC
The DNA here is from genome assembly GCA_028678445.1 of Methylococcaceae bacterium. GTDB lineage: Bacteria > Pseudomonadota > Gammaproteobacteria > Methylococcales > Methylococcaceae > UBA6136. Next base: position 2,767 of record JAJRDJ010000051.1, on the reverse strand, counting down.
AAGCTCCGCGAAGCCCGGAAGGAGCGGCCCCGGTTTGTGCTCCACGACGGCCCGCCCTATGCCAACGGCGAGATTCACATCGGTCATGCCGTCAACAAGGTCCTCAAGGACATCATCGTCAAGAGCAAGGGGTTTGCCGGTTTTGACGCGCCTTACGTGCCCGGCTGGGATTGCCACGGACTGCCGATCGAGCTCATGGTCGAAAAGAAGATCGGCAAGGCCGGCGTCCGGGTGGATACGCGCCATTTCCGTGCCGCTTGCCGTGATTATGCATCCCGGCAAGTCGACATTCAGCGCCAGGAATTCATTCGTCTTGGGGTCTTTGGTGATTGGGGAAATCCCTATCTCACCATGGACTTCCGTTTTGAGGCCGATATCGTCCGTGCCCTTGGCCGGATATACGCCAATCACCACCTGGTCAAGGGCGCCAAACCCGTGCACTGGTGCACCGATTGCGGCTCAGCCCTCGCGGAGGCGGAAGTCGAATACGAAAACAAATCCTCCCCGGCCATCGATGTGCGCTTCCGGGTCGCTTGCGAGGAAACCCTGTGGGCGCGGTGCGAGGTGATCCCCGGCCACGCCGGGGCAGGTCCCGTGTCCGTCGTCATCTGGACCACCACGCCGTGGACTTTGCCAGCCAACCAGGCGGTGGCGCTAGGGCCGGATGTCGACTACGTCATCGTGGAATGTCCGGAACCGCACGAGCGGCTGCTCATCGCCGAATCCCTTTTGAGGGACGTGATGGACCGTTATGACATCGAAAACTACCGCATCGTCGCCCACGTCAAGGGTTTGGCGCTCGAGGGGTTGCCCCTGCAGCACCCGTTCTACGCGCGCGAGGTCCCCGTCATCGTTGGCGAGCACGTCACCCTGGACGCGGGGACCGGCGCTGTCCACACCGCGCCTGGCCATGGCCAGGAAGACTATGTGGTGGGGCAGCGCTATCACCTCCATGTCGACAACCCGGTGGATGACGATGGCAAATTCCTGCCTGGTACACCCCTGTTCGCCGGGGAGCATGTGTTGAGCGCCAACGCGCATGTGATCGAAGTGCTTAAGCAGCACGGCACCTTGGTCCACGAGGCGCGGATCGAGCATAGCTATCCGCATTGCTGGCGGCACAAGACGCCGATCATTTTCCGGGCCACGCCGCAGTGGTTCATTGCCATGGACAAGCACCGCCTGCGCCAGCAGGCGCTGGAGGAAATCGGCAAGGTGGTATGGATTCCGGACTGGGGACAGGCGCGCATCGAAGGCATGGTCGGCAACCGCCCGGACTGGTGCGTTTCCCGTCAGCGCAACTGGGGTGTGCCGATTACGCTGTTCGTCCACAAGGAGACCAACGAACCGCATCCCGACACGGAGAACCTCATCGAGCAGGTCGCCCAGCGTATCGAGCAGCATGGCATCGACGCCTGGTTCGATCTGGATCCCGCCGAACTGCTGGGCGATGACGCCACCCATTACAAGAAGGTTACCGACACCCTGGATGTCTGGTTCGACTCGGGTGTAACCCACGCCTGTGTGCTGCAGGAGCGCGACGAACTCGGGTACCCGGCGGATCTGTACCTCGAGGGCTCCGACCAGCATCGCGGCTGGTTCCAGTCCTCCCTTCTGACTGCGGTTGCCATCCATAACCGTGCGCCATTCCGCCAGGTGCTCACCCACGGGTTCACGGTCGATGCCCAGGGCAAGAAGATGTCCAAGTCCAAGGGCAACGTCGTCGCGCCGCAGAAGGTTATGCAAAACCTTGGCGCGGACGTGTTGCGGCTGTGGGTCGCGGCCACCGACTATCGGCAGGAGATGCACGTCTCCGACGAAATCCTCAAGCGCACCGCCGACGTCTACCGCCGTCTGCGCAATACCTCGCGTTACCTGCTGGCCAACTTGGCCGGGTTCGATCCGGCCCGGCATCTCGTGCCTGCCGCCGATCTGCTGCCGCTCGACCGCTGGGCAGTGGACCGCGCCTGGCAACTGCAACAGGAAGTCGTCGATGCCTACGCGACCTACCAGTTCCATGTGGTTTACCAGCGGGTGCACCACTTCTGTTCGGTCGACCTCGGCAGCTTCTATCTCGACGTACTGAAAGACCGCCAATACACCTGTCGGGAAGACAGCCTGGCGCGGCGTTCGGGCCAGACCGCGATGTATCACATCGCCGAAGCCCTGGTCCGCTGGCTGGCGCCCATCCTCAGCTTCACGGCCGAGGAAATCTGGCGGCACCTGCCGGGTCAGCGCGGCGAATCCGTCTTTCTCGAGACTTGGTACGAGGGCCTGGTGCCGCTCGAAGACAGCGCTGCCTGCAACCGGGACTTCTGGGAACTGATCCTGAAAATCCGCGAAGCCGTCAGCAAAGCGTTGGAAGATTTACGCACGCGCGATGAAATCGGCTCCTCGCTGGATGCCGAAGTCGAACTGCACTGCCAGGATGCCCTGTTCGAGCAACTCTCTCCGCTGGGCGAGGAACTGCGCTTCATCTTCATCAACTCCGGCACGAGCGTCCATCGCGCGACCGGGGAAGTGGCGGCGTCGGGTGAAGTGGAAGGCCTGAGCATCAGGGTATTCGCCTCCACCCAGCCCAAGTGCGCTCGCTGCTGGCAGCACCGGCCTGATGTCGGTGCCCACGCCGAACACCCCGAAATCTGCGGCCGTTGCGTGGAAAATGTCGAAGGTGTTGGCGAAATCCGCCGCTACGGGTAACTCATATGCTGATTTGGCTCTGGCTGTCCGCCTTCGTCCTTGTTATCGACCAACTCACCAAGCGGGT
>JAJRDJ010000320.1 GCA_028678445.1 Methylococcaceae bacterium | reverse complement strand
ACCTCAGGCCAGGTAGGGGTTCGCCTCGGCGTGGGTGTCTTTCACGCTAAGGATTGGTCGCGGCAACAGCTTACCGACAGGCATAGGTTACAGCGTTCCGGTCTGAAAACCGCCCGGACCTGGCCTATGAAGCAACGGTTCAAGTACATCCATCAACGGTGTCGCCAAGGGGATGATCCGGAGCCTCTCTACCGGTCCTGGTTCTCATGGGCCAGGCGGTTCCCGTCTGGAACCCTTCAAGCGTCTGGGCAAGACGCTCAAGGCCCATCTGCCGGGCATCCTGGCGGCCTGCCGCCACGGCACCAGCAACGCAGTGACCGAGAACCGCAACAGCCAGATCCAGGCCGCCAGTGTCAGAGCCCGTGGCTTCAAGTCCCTCCGCAGCCTGACCAACATCATCTTCCTGACCACGGGCAAACTGGAGAACCCCCAGCCAACCCCTTCGCTCATGCCGTCGCCGCGTCAGGAGCTTTCCACTGGAAATGGAAGAGAACCTGAAAATGTGAGGGCGTTTACCATTAAGTCTTCGTTCTCTCCACCAACACCCACACCCCGACCAAGAACGGTTGGTATTATCATTACCCCAAAAAGGCCACGACTGGCGCGGCTTCCGGGCATTCCCTCTGAACCGCAACCTCGCCTTCACCCCGCTCTTTCGGGCCTCACCGGCTGTTTTTCTCTCTGTTCTCTGTTTGACTCTTGAGCAGGATGGGCTTTTCTGCCCCCAAGAAAATGCCCCTCAGCCCAACACCCGCGCCATGACAATGGCGTCCTCGCGACCATTTTTGGCGGGATAGTAATCCTTGCGCTCGCCGATCTCATTGAAATTCATGCCGCGATAGAGCCTGATGGCATTGGGGTTGGAGGGACGCACTTCGAGGAACAGACTATCGGCCCGGTAGCGGGTGGCCTCATCGATCAATTGTTGCAGAAGGATGCGGCCATACCCGCGGCCCTGGTATTCTGGCGCAACACAAACGTTCAGGACATGGGATTCGCCGGCACCGATGGTGGAGATGCCATAGCCGACCACTTCCCGTGCCCGCTCACCGATCCAGCAGTGGTAGCCTACATTGAAACAACTCCGGAAGGTTTCAAGCTCCCAAGGGAATTCGTAGGCGGATTGCTCGATTGCCGCCACGATTTTGATATCACTGCGCTCCATCGGTCGAAGCATCAACTCGGCTTTATCCACAAGGCTTGGGAAGTGTTTGTAGTAAAACTGGGTTTCCGGGTCGTACCGGACCCAACGTCTGGCCTTGTCCAGCATGTCCAGCAAAGCTTCCATGAGCACTCTTTTCGTCAGTGCCGCCCGTTGAGAGTGCGACGGGCGAGTTTAAGATCTTCCCAAGCGCGGCGCTTTTCCGTCTGGGAGCGAAGCAGATAGGCCGGATGATAGGTGACCACAAGGGGTATGGACTGGTAGTCATGCACCACGCCGCGCAGCTTGCCGATCGGAGTGCCGGTCTTCAGGAGATTCTGGGCGGCAATCCGTCCCACCGCGACAATAATGGATGGTTTGATCAGGGCCAATTGGGACAAGAGATGAGACTCGCAGGCCGCCGCCTCCTGCGGTAACGGGTCGCGGTTTTTGGGCGGGCGGCATTTGAGCACATTGGCGATGTAGACCTCTTCGCGCGACAGCCCGATGGCCTTGATCATTTCATTGAGCAACTGGCCCGCCCGGCCCACGAAAGGCTCGCCCTGCAGGTCTTCCTGTTCCCCAGGCGCCTCGCCGATGAACAGCCATTGCGCGGTGCGGTTGCCCACACCAAACACCGCCTGGGTGCGCGTTTCGTGCAGGGCACAGCGGGTGCAGCCCAAGACTTCCTGCTCCAGATCGTCCCAGTCGAGGATCAGCGGATGAGCGCATATATTTTCCGTCTCCCCTTCTCCCGCCCTGGCCTCGGGCCCATGGGGCACGGAGATGCGCGGAACCCAGGTCTCGATACCCATGGATTTCAGGCGTTCGCGTCTTTGATAAACCGGGGGCATGCAGCGTTAACCCTGAGTGCTCAGACGTCGCCCGCCACTTGGGGATGCATCCGCTGGCGCGGCACACGCAGTTTGTTGACGGCGTTGATGTAAGCCTTGGCGGAAGCAATGACGATGTCGGTATCGGCGCCCTGCCCGTTCACGATCCGCCCGCCCTTCTCCAGCCGCACGGTCACTTCCCCCTGGGCATCGGTACCGGTGGTTATGTTGTTGACCGAGTAGAGCAGGAGCTGCGCCTGGGTATTGACGACGGACTCGATAGCCTTGAGGCTGGCATCCACGACGCCGCCGCCTGTAGCTTCGCCGGTCAGCTCTTCCTGGTCGATGCGCACGGTCACCCGCGAGCTGGGCACCTCGCCAGTCTCGGAACAGGCCTTGAGGGACACCAGGTGGACGCCGCCCTCCTCTTCAGAGGTCCCGGCGGCATCGGTGATGAGGGCCTGCAGGTCCTCATCGAAAATCTGGTGCTTCTTGTCGGCCAAATCCTTGAAGCGGGAGAAGGCCTCGTTCAGCTCGGCCTCCATGCCAAACTCGATGCCCAGCTCCTGCATACGGGTCTTGAAGGCATTCCGGCCGGAATGCTTGCCCAGCACCATGCGGTTGGCGCTCCAGCCGACGTCCTCGGCGCGCATGATTTCATAGGTTTCGCGATGTTTGAGGACGCCATCCTGATGGATACCAGACTCATGGGCGAAGGCATTGGCCCCGACGATAGCCTTATTCGGTTGTACCGGAAAACCGGTGATATTCGATACCAGCTTGGAACAGGGAACGATCTCCCGCGTGTCGATCGTTACCTGACAGGGGAACACATCCTGACGCGTCTTGACCGCCATGACCACCTCTTCCAGCGCGGCATTGCCGGCCCGCTCGCCCAGGCCATTGATGGTGCATTCCACCTGACGAGCGCCATTAAGCACCGCGGACAGCGAGTTGGCCACCGCCAGGCCGAGATCGTTATGGCAATGCACGGAGAAAATGGCCTTGTCGGCGTTCGGGATACGCTCGCGGAGACGGCGGATGGTGGTACCAAACTGATCCGGCAGGCTGTAGCCCACTGTGTCTGGAATGTTCAGTGTGCGGGCTCCAGCGTCGATCACGGCTTCAAGAATCCGACACAGGAAATCCTCTTCCGAGCGGCCAGCATCCTCTGGCGAAAATTCCACATTGTCGGTGTACTGCCGGGCCCGCCTAACCGCTTTTACGGCATGTTCAATGACCTGGTCCGGAGACATGCGTAGCTTGAGCTGCATGTGGATCGGCGAGGTGGCGATGAAGGTATGAATGCGCGAGCGCGCGGCATCCCTGAGTGCCTCGCCGGCGCGGTCGATATCCTTGTCCAGCGCGCGGGCCAAGCCGCAGACCACGCTGTCCCGGATGACTCTTGCCACCGCCTGCACGCCTTCGAAATCCCCCTGACTCGCGGCCGGGAAACCGGCCTCGATGACATCCACCCGCATGCGTTCCAGGGCCTTGGCGATGCGCACCTTTTCGTCGCGGGTCATGGATGCGCCGGGGCTCTGCTCGCCGTCCCGAAGTGTCGTATCGAAAATGATGAGTTTGTCGCTCATGGTGGAGACCTCTTGAATCTATGGCCGTCGAATTGACGCTGTGTCGTGCTATGTCGAGTGTATGATGTGTGCCCCTTAGGGCAGCAACACTCTATCCAGCCGCCATGACCAGCAGGTCGAACCGATGAGTCGTGCCGCCTCCGGATAGCGGGGCGGGCTATCGCTGAATAAAACGGGCATGGGTTGAAGTTCGTTTGGCATGGAACCCACTATAAGGCCCGCGCGTTACCCGAACAAGCCTCGCGAGACCGATGAATCTGT
>JAJRDJ010000319.1 GCA_028678445.1 Methylococcaceae bacterium | reverse complement strand
CTGCTGGTGGACGACGTCTGGCTGTACCGGTTCTTCGACGAGCGAATCCCGCAAGAGGTCGTCAACGGCATCACTTTCGAGCGCTGGCGCAAGGGTGCCGAGGCCCGGAATCCCGGCTTGCTCAAGCTCACCCTGGGCGATATCACGGCCAAGGAAGACACCTCGCTGGATGCTAGGAATTTTCCCGATCACCTCCAGCTTGGGCCGCTGCGGATTCCCCTGCAATATCGCTTCGAACCGGGGCATGAAGAGGACGGCGTCACGGCCATCATTCCCCTGCATCTGCTCAACCAACTCGATCCGGACCCGTTCCGTTGGCTGGTTCCGGGCCTGTTGCGGGAGAAGCTGGCGGCGCTAATCAAGTCGCTGCCGAAAACCCTGCGCATTCATTTCGTGCCGGTGCCAGAGCATGCCGAGCGGGTCATGCCAATGCTCGATTTCGGTCAAGGGTCGCTCTACGCGCAACTCTCTTCGGCGCTGAAGAAGACCGGAGGAATTGCCGTCTCCACGCAATCCTTTCGCGAGGACATGGTGCCGGCGCATTTGCGGATGAACTTCGCGGTGATCAACGAAGCCAGCCAGGTGATCGATCACTCGCGTGATCTCGACGAACTCAAGCGCCGGCATTCCGCCGATGCCGGAAAAAACTTCCAGCAACTGGCCCGGCAGGCGTACCTGCGCACCGGCAGCAAGACCTGGGATTTCGGGGAATTGCCGGCCTGTTTCGATGGCGAGCATGACGGCCAGAAGGTCTATGGGTTTCCCGCCGTGGTGGACGAGGGCGAAACCGTCGGCGTGCGGGTGTTCGAAACGCCCGAGGCCGCCGCCCGGCAGCAGGAACAGGGCCTCGCCCGGCTATTCCGGCTGGCGCTGGGCAGGGACCTCAAATATCTCAAGAAAAACCTTGCGGTGAATACCCAGGCCGAACTACTTTACCGGCAGTTGCCCCCGCATCCCTTCCTGCATGAGGCACTCAAGCCCGATCGAGAACTGCGGGAGGACCTGTTGGACCGGTTGATGGCCGCGCTGTATCTGGAAGGCCAGCCGGACCTCCGCAGCGCGGCGGAGTTTGCAGACAGGCTCCAGGCGCACCGCACCGAACTGGTGTCGAAGGCCGAGGAGTTAGCCAAAACCGCGCAGACCTTGATGGAGCTTTACGGGGAGGTGCGGACCCGGTTGAAAGCCTGCCGGACCGCGGCGGTCCGGGAAGACCTGGAGAAACAACTGGCGCTGATGATTTATCGGGGCTTCTGCGCCACCACGCCTTATCTGCGCATCCGGGAAATGCCGCGCTATCTCAAGGCCATGCTGATCCGCTTGGAAAAAGCCCCCCAGGACCCGCTCCGCGACCTGAAGCAGTTCAAGGCCATCGAGCCCTTCCTGGAGTGTTACTGGACAGCCGTCAAAGCCACTCCCACTCGCCTGAACCCGGAATGCAATGCCTTCCGCTGGCAGTTGGAAGAATTCCGCGTGTCACTCTTCGCCCAGCAGCTCAAAACGCCGCATCCGGTGTCGGCCAAGCGAATGGAGGAGGCGTGGAAGAGTGCCGGCGCCTAGCCAGTAGAGGGATGCTCGCGTTTCTGCGCGGAGCCGGGAATGGCTGGGTCAGTACTCTTCTTGCGTGTCAATTTCGCGGGACCGGTGCCGCGATTTTTTGGCTTTAGGCGCCTCGGCTTTCGGCGTATCGTCTGTTTGGGCTTCTTCGCAACCGAACAGTTCAACCTGCGTCAATCCCATGACGGTGGTGCTTTTGTTCTGTTGGTCCTCGCCGAGAAACGTCAGTCCTTCGGTGGCCGAGGCAATGTGGGCGTTGCAGTGGGCCTTGATGGTCACCTTGCCCATGACGTTGATATTGGAGCGGAAACAATACCAGCCGTTGGGATTCATCAAGCGGATGGTGGTGCCGCCCAGCACATTGACGCCCGTGTCGATCAGAATCAGCGAGGGTTCCCGGGTGGGGCCCAGATCGTCCGTGTTCTGGCCGATGCCAAACACATTGACGATGGAGGAATATTTCCGGTAGGCGGGCACGCCGGTGAAAGGGTGATCGCCCCACGCCTTTAGACACAGCCTGACGTAACCTTCATCCTCATCCGCATGACTCGGCAGGCCAAGGATGAGAGCTGCCCAAAAAAATACAACGCTCAGTATTTTGCTGATCTTCACTCGCTATTCTCCCAAGGAAGGAAAGGGCCCTTGAGCTCGGCTCTAGGGCCTATTCGTCGCTGTCCAGTTGCGATGCACCCCGCGGAGGTCACGCCGACCAACCACGAGGGTTAACTAGGGCGATCGCATTTTGCTTATCTTCTCATGATTTGATAACGGTGCCGGCGTTTCAATTCAGCATTGGCAGAGGGTACAGCCGAATCGGTTCTTCCAGCACAGCCCCATGCGATTCCTTCACGCAAAGCGTGGAACTTTCGGCATGGTCGAGCGCCAGGACGGCAAGGCCCTGTATTTTGCCGCTCGTTTCACGGCAGGCGTTGACGATCTGGCCGACGGCCTGGGGTTCTGCGTCGCCGGTGTCACTCACCAGGGTTCCGGGTGCAGGGACGGTGTCGGCGTGACAATAGAACCGGTACATCCGCCGTTTGAGCTGACCCAGATAATGGGTCCGGGTGACGATTTCCTGTCCGGTGTAGCAGCCTTTTTTGAAGCCTATGCCGCCCAGCACATCGAGATTCAGCATCTGCGGCAGAAATTCCTCGCTCGTGGCGGGCTCCACCAGCGGGAAACCCGCCGTGATATCGCGGAGGCGCCAGGCATCGGGGTGGAGCGGCGCCAAGTGCCGGGTCAGGTTCTCCAATAGCTGGGTCTGACCGGCATCCAGGACGAGCAGGGAGCGTCCCGTGCCATTTTCCACCCTCAGGATGCCGCCACCCTGAAAGTCCCGCCAGGAATGGGGCGTGTCGACACCGATTGCCAGCCCCACGTTTTCAAGAGCCTTATCGGTTTCGAGACCCAGCAAACCCAGCAGCATTCCTTCACCCCCGGTCATCGGTGCCAGCGAGACGCGGGACCGCAGGACAAACATCGATAGCCGCTTTCTGACACCCTCCAGCAGTTCCGCGGCGAGCAGCAGGTAGAACCCGTCAATACCCCGGGCGATGCGGAAGTTGGCGATAACGCGGCCCTTGTGGGTACAGAAGGCGCCGCAGCCG
>JAJRDJ010000318.1 GCA_028678445.1 Methylococcaceae bacterium | reverse complement strand
TCGCACCCACTGAGAGACCGTGCCTTTGCACGGCGCACCGTGAAGATGGGCTAGGTACCGGGCCATTGCGCTGCCGCCTGCTGCCCTTCGGGTCTGACAATGCGGCCTACTTGACGTGCCGGATCATCCGTCGGCGTTTTTTGACCTGGCGCTCGGTGAGGGTATTGCGCTTACCCTTGTAGGGGTTTTCGCCAGCGCGGAATTCCAGCTTGATGGGGGTGCCCGTGATTTCCAGCGCCTGACGGAAGTGGTTGATGAGAAACCGCTTGTAACTGCCGGGAATTTCGTCGACCTGATTGCCGTGAATGACGATGGTCGGCGGGTTGCTACCGCCCTGGTGAGCGTATTTCAGCTTGATTCGGCGGCCGCGCACCAACGGCGGCTGATGGGCCGTCACGGCTTCCTGCAACAGCCGGGTCAGCCGTGAGGTGCCCATGTCGGTCATGGTCGAGGCATACACCTCGCGAACGGCATCGAAGAGATGCCCGACGCCGGTACCGTGCAGGGCCGAGATGAAGTATTTCTCGGCGAAATCGATGAACTGCAGCCTGAGATCGAGCTGCCGACGGGTTTCGTCCCGTTGGTCGGGGGTCATACCGTCCCATTTGTTGAGGCCGACAATCAAGCCCCGGCCGATTTCCAGCACCATGCCCAGCAGGTTGGCGTCCTGATCGGTCACGCCTTCGCGGGAATCAATCAGGAAGATCACCACGTGGGCTTTCTCGATGGCCTGCATGGCCTTGATGACACTGAATTTTTCGATGGTCTCCGCGATCCTTCCGCGCCGGCGGATACCGGCGGTATCGATCAGCGTATAGCGCTGACCATGCCGTTCGAAAGGAATCTCGACGCTATCTCGGGTCGTACCCGGCTGATCGAACACCACGACCCGCTCCTCGCCCAGCAGGCGATTGACCAGAGTCGATTTGCCGACATTGGGCTTGCCAATGACGGCGATGCGGATGCCGCCCTCATCGCGGTCCTCCGGCTCCACCTCTACGGGCAGGCGTTCTTCGACGGCGTCGAGCAAGTCGTCGATCCCCTGTGCGTGGGCAGCGGAGATAGCGTGCGGTTCGCCCAAACCCATGGCATGAAACTCGGTGGCGGTGTCCAGGAGGCTGGCCTGATCAATCTTGTTGACGGCGAGAATCACCGGCTTGCCGGTGCGGCGCAGCCGCTGGGCGATGGCTTCGTCACCCACGTTGAGTCCTGCCCGGGCATCGACCAGAAAGACGATGGCGTCGGCTTCCCGCAGCGCGATCCGCACCTGGCGCATGGCCTGTTCGTCGATGCCGGCATCGGTTTCGACGATACCGCCCGTATCCACCACAAAGTAATCGCGCTGGCCACGCTTGACCCGGCCATATTGCCGGTCCCGGGTCAGGCCGGGGTAATCCGCCACCAGCGCGTCACGGGTCCGGGTCAGGTAATTGAACAATGTCGATTTGCCCACATTGGGGCGTCCGACCAAGGCGACGACGGGCAGCATGGTTAGTTTATTCCCACGGCGGCGAGCACACCGCCGGCTGTATAGACGTAGAGCGTCTCGTCGAAGACCACGGGCGCGGCCCGGATGGGTTCGTCATCAATCTCCAGCCGCCCGACCAAACTGCCGTCATCGACCGAGAGGGCGTGAAGATAGCCCTCGAAGTCACCCACTACCAGATGGTTCCGGATCAGTGCCGGGACGGTGAGCCGACGCTGGTGCAGGGCATTCTGCTTCCACAGATCGGCTCCGTTACGCAAATCAAGCTGCCAAACATCACTGTTGGTATCGCTGATGAACAGCGAGCGCCGTCCGACCACCATGCCGTGACTGGAGTAGACATTGGCTTGCCGCCACTGCACATCCCCGTCAGCGAGGCCGACAGCAGCGACACCGGCCTGGAAGCCGGTGATGTAGACCATTCCTTCCTTGACCAGCGGATCGGCATCCAGCGCCACCAGGCGTTCAACTTCCGAGCGGCCGTGGGCCATGGCGGCAACGGCCTCCCACACGGGTTTGCCGTCGGTGAGCCCGAGGGCAATCAGCTTGCCGCCGCCGAAGCCGTCCAGTACGAGGTCACCACTGATGCTCGGCGAACCCAGGCTGCGCACCGACAGGGGCGGGATGGTGCGCTCGTGGGACCACTTCACACCGCCACTGTTGAGATCGAGCCCGGCAAGGCGCCCGTCGCTGGTACGCACGACAATGACATTGCGGCTAACCCTCGGCAGCGCCAGGATCTCGCTGCTCAGCGCCCGTTTCCAGAGCAGCGCGCCATCCGCGAGGCTTAGCGCGACTAGTTCGGCATTGCTGGTGCCCAGTAACAGCTTGTCGCCGGCGACGACCGGGCCGGCGGACAGCTCCAGCCCGGTTTCGACCTCCCACTGCTGGTCGCCATTCTGCCGGCTGTGCGCCTCTACCAGCCCTCTTCGATCCGCCACGTAGACATGACTAGCCGTCACGGCGGGGACCAGGTTGACGATCTGGTTGTCATATCCCTTGCCGACGCTGGTCTTCCAGAGCACGGTCATGGGCACGGTGGGTTCGAGCGGCTCCAGCTCCTTGGGCGGTTCGGAGTTGTCGGTTCCGGTGATCAGCCCCTGGATCGAGGATCCGAGATCCTTGAAGGCATCAAGCTGGGTGCAGCCCATGAGCAGCCAGGCAGCGAAGAGAAGCAGGGCTAAACGCATCAGGGACTGGCCGGCAGGTCGTTGATTTTAAGCTCGAGCAGGGGCGATAAATTGCCCAGTTCCCGGGCCTTCTCAAAGGCGGTACGGGCCTCCGCGGGCCGCTTAGCCGCCACCAGCAGATCGCCCTGCAGCTCCGCGTAAAGCCCTGCGAATTTGCCTAGGTTCTGGTCGGTGTCTGACCCCAGCAGTTTGAGGGCCGGTTCGACATCGCCCATGGCCAGCATGATGCGCCCTAGGCGCAGCCGCGTCAGGGTTTTCAACGCATCATCCTTGCTGTGGCTGAGTTCTTCCTCGAGTATTTTCCGGGCACCGTCGAGATCACCCGCTTCGACCTTGAGCTTGGCCACGAAAAGCCGGGCATATTCAGCATAGGTCGTGGAAGGATATTGCTGAATCAGCCGCTGGCCGAGCTTCAGAGCCGCTTCGGTCTGCTTGGCCTGGGTGGCCTCGGTTAACTGGTGATAGACCAGTGACGCCTGTTCGGCGGTTTCCAGCTTGTTGCTCTGCCACATTTTCCAGCCGGCAATCACGGCCAGGCCCAGCAGCAATCCGCCAAAAATCGACGATTTGTTTTCTTTCCACCAGCGCTGTAGTGCCTCTAGTCGTTCTTCGTCTGTCGCATAGGTTTCCATTTGGGTCTCGTCTCACATCAGGGTATGCAAAAAAGTGATCAGCTCGGCAATTGTCAGGGTCTTCTGCCCTTCGTCATTTCGGAGGGACTTGACGCTGATTGTCTGGTCACGCGCCTCGTCGTCGCCCAGAATCAGGGCCAAGGCGGCGCCGCTTTTGTCGGCACGCTTGAACTGACTCTTGAAACTGCCGCCACCGCAGTGCAACTGCAGGTGCAGATCGGGCAGTGCGTCCCTAAGGCTTTCCGCCAAGCGGGTCGCCTTCGCCTCCGCCAGTTCGCCGACGGCGATCAGGTAGGCATGGGGCGCGGCGGCGGCATCGAAACGTTCCGGCGCATCCAGCAGGTCAATCAGCCGTTCCATGCCCAGCGCGAAGCCGACCGCGGTGGAAGCCTTGCCGCCCAGTTGCTCGATCAGCCCGTCATACCGGCCGCCGGCGCAGACCGTGCCCTGGGCGCCAAGCTCCTGCGTAACCCATTCGAACACGGTCCGGGAGTAATAGTCCAGACCGCGCACCAGGCGCGGGTTGACGACATAGGCGACGCCCGCGTCCTCCAGCCGGTGCCGCAGCGACTGGAAATGCACCCGTGAAGTCTCGTTCAGTTCTTGCGTCAGTACCGGCGCCCCAGCGATGACGGCCGCCAGCGCCGGGTTCTTGCTGTCGAGAATGCGCAGCGGATTGGTATTCAGCCGGCGACGGCTGTCCTCGTCCAGCGCGTCAAAATGTGCCTGGAAATAGTCCACCAGCCTGGCGCGGTAGGCGATGCGCTCCTCGGCCGTGCCCAGGGAATTTATCTGCAGCTCCAACTTCCGATCGATGCCCAAGACGCGCCACAGCCGCCGGCACAACAGGATGAGCTCGGCGTCGATATCGGGCCCCGGCATGCCGTAAGCCTCGACGCCCAATTGGTGAAACTGCCGATAGCGGCCTTTCTGCGGGCGCTCATGGCGGAACATCTGCCCCATGTACCAGAGCCGTTGGGTCTGGTTATGCAAGAGGCTGTGCTCCAGGCATGCCCGCAAACAACCCGCCGTGCCCTCGGGCCGCAGCGTCAGCGAGTCACCGTTGCGATCATCGAAGGTGTACATCTCCTTTTCGACGATGTCGGTCACTTCGCCGATGGAGCGCTTGAAAAGTTCGGTTTTTTCGACGATGGGTAGACGGATTTCCCGATACCCATAAGCCCCCATGACGCGCCGTAATACGCTCTCCACGTACTGCCAGCGGGGGGTAAGCTCTGGCAGAATGTCGTGCATCCCCCGGATGGCCTGAATTTTTTCGGACATGGTTATTTTCTATTTCAACTCTGGGAAAAACCGGTCATGCCTCAAGCAGACACACTCAGCGCCCGCCCCATTAATTAAGAGTAATCGAGAAGGGCTTAGTCGACAGGAAAGCCTTGCTCATGCCGACCCTGATTTTTGAAGATCGATAACCTCGACTCCTATGTACTGCGTTTGAACAACAAGCAACGCCGGCGCAAAGGTATAGGTAACCACGGGGTAAGCCACTTCCCATCTTCCCTACACGTCGACATGAAATTGTTTCGGGATAATTCTTGAACACTCACAAGTCGACACCCCGATTTTGTGAGTGTAGTCCCGAGTATCCATCAACAATCCGGAAATTGCTTGACCTATGGCCTTGCGCACCACTGGCCCTCGCATGGCACACCGTCGTTGTCTCCATCCAATTTGACATCTGGGCAATTTCGCAAAAAGTACATGGCTTCGGCACAAGAAGACATCTGTGGGCAACAGGTACGGCCATCGCAACTGTATTGCACTGCACTCTCTTCAATGATCGGCTGGGCTGTCGTTGGTTTAAATGGAATGGAGAATCGTAAGTATTTTGCGTGTACGTATATTCCAACAACAATCGCAAGGGCCAGGGTAGCGAGAAATCTCAGCGGAGTCCGATGATTTGGGACGCGCGATTTATGTCGTCTACCTATCAAGCGATCAGGGAAGTTGATGTACTTTGCCTGCCGATACCCATCAGGGCCTAATTCGATCTCGAATGAGAGACGTTCACCCAACCGGGGTCTCGGCCCCATTTCTGGGAAGGCAGAAATGTGCACAAAGACCTCGGAACCATCACCATCATCGGTAATAAAATCAAAAGCACGGTCATCATTCCATTTTATGAGTATGCCGAATGTATGCATGGCAAAACCACATATCCGCCATCAAATACCGCAACCCCCCTTAGCGCCGATGTGGGTCTTCATCGATTTCAACCTGTCCCGACATACGGCGCCAGATGTGGGACCAGGCCATGCCCACGGTGAGGATGGCGGCCAGCACGGTCAGCGATACCCAAGTGACGACATCATTCTTTGCGGTGATCCAGCCCTGATCAAAAAACAGCCAGGTGAGCGTGCCAAAAAAGGCGGCGGCCAGGAGGATGCCGAGGAACCCGAGGGATTCCAGCGTGGCATGCAGAAACATGACCCACCCAATCAGCAGCACCACGCCGGCAAAGGCCAACGGCGCCGTGAAATCCGGCAGACTTTGCTGTAGCCAGTGGATATAGGAGTAGCCGCTGGGATTCCAGGTGCCCAACACCAGCGCCAGAGCCATAAGGAAACGGATGAATATCCTGAACATGATGATTACCCGGTTGAGTAAAACTCGGTCGAGGGCCGAATCAGGCACCCGGTTCGGTGAATAGCGCATCGATGAACTGACGGGCATCGAAGTCCTGCAGGTCGTCGATGGTCTCGCCAATGCCGATGTAACGGATGGGGATGCCAAACTGTTTGGCCAGCGCGAACAGAACACCGCCCTTGGCCGTGCCATCCAGCTTGGTCAGCGCCAAGCCGGTGAGTCCGACGGACTCGTGGAACTGGCGAGCCTGGTTGATGGCATTCTGGCCCGTGCCCGCATCGAGCACCAGCAGTACCTCGTGGGGTGCCGCGTCATCCAGGCGCGCCATGATACGCTTGATCTTGCTCAACTCCGCCATGAGATGGGACTTGTTATGCAGGCGGCCCGCCGTGTCGGCAATCAGCACATCAATGCCGCGCGCCTGTGCGGCCTGCAAGGCGTCATAAATCACTGAAGCCGAATCGGCCCCGCTATGCTGGGCGATGACCGGCACGTGATTGCGCTCACCCCAGGTCTGCAACTGCTCCACCGCCGCCGCGCGGAAGGTGTCACCCGCCGCCAGCATGATGCTGTGACCCTGGTTCTGCAGGCGCTTGGCCAGCTTGCCAATGGTGGTGGTTTTGCCGACGCCGTTGACGCCGACCACGAGAATGACAAAGGGCCGGGTTTCATCGGGAATGATCAGGGGGACGCTGACCGGCGCGACGATCTCATGCAGATAGGTCCGCAGCCGGTCTTTGAGCACTTCAATATCGGCCAGTTCGTGGCGTTCCAGGCTCTCCGTCAGGTGCGCGATGATGTCGCGGGTCGCGGTCACGCCAATATCCGCCGTGAGCAACTGGGCTTCGAGATTTTCGAGAAAGTCCCGGTCGATGGCCTTCTTGCCCAGCGCCAGCGTGCCGAGAAAGCCAGTCAGCCCCCCGCGGGTTTTACCGAGCTGGCTCTTCAGCCGGACGAACAACCCCTCGGGCGAGGGCTCCGGCATGACCTCAACAGGTTGTGGAACCACGGGCGAGGGGGCCAGGGTAACGGAGGGAATGACTTCCAGCTGACCGGGAACCTCCGGGGGTGTCGCCACGGCGGGCTCGGCCGGCCGCTCACGGGGCTGTAGCCCCAGGAAGTACTGCAGGTGCGCGACGTTTATCAGGAGCAGCGCCGCCAGACCATGATGCGCGACCGCCAGGGCCACCGGTAGACGCAAAAGGATCAGCGCCATGCCCAGCCCAATCTGGACCAGCAGCAGGAAGCTCAGCCATAAACCGGCCTTGCTGAGGCGCGGCACCTTCCGATTGGAAGTGACACCCATCGCCAGCATTGTGAGCACCAAAAAAGCGACGAGGGCGCCGACCCGATGCAGGTAATGAATGGCAACCCGGGCCGGCGGCGGCAACAGCTTGCCCTGATAGTCGTCGGGATGGATGATCCCTGTCAGCGCGCCGGCATAGTCGGCGTCGGGATTCCAGCTGCCGAGGCAGGTCGGAAAATCCGGGCAGGACAGTGCCGCGTAATTCGAGGAGACCCAGCCACCCAGCACGGTTTGCAGGAATAACAGCACCAGCCCCAGCCGGCTTAACCACCGGAGTCCGGCGCCGTTTTCCGTCGGCGGATATTGGGGACCCGTGGTCAGGTACAGCCGATACAACAGCCAGAGGATGAGAAATCCGGTAAGGAGGTGTGCCGTGACGATCAGGGGCATGACATGAAATTTCACGGCCCACATACCGAGCAGCGCCTGCGTGACAATCAGCAATACGATGCCGTAAGTCAGGGCGATAGCCCGGCCCTGGTTCTCGCGCAGCCGGAACACCAGCACCGCCAATGCCAGCACGAAAAGACCGAGGGTACCCGCGAGATACCGATGGCTCATCTCCTTCCAGGCTTTTACCGCGTCGAATGCGGGGTCCATGGCACCGCTGGCCGTGGCGGGCGGATCGACGATCAGCTTGCCGTAACAGCCCGGCCAGTCGGGACAGCCCAGCCCCGCGTCCGCTAGCCGGACATAGGCCCCCAGCAACACGACGCAGAAGGCCAGCAAGAGGGTAAAGAGAGTCAGTTTCCTGAACATGGTATGGAACTTAAGGTTTTGCAATGATGAACGCCGGCAATATGCCAGCCCTTGGGCGATATAAAAAAACGCTTGGCTACCGGACGCCCGGTGCTCAGCCTATCTGCGAGGCCTTCAGCAGATGCTTCAGATCCTTGACCAGCTTGTAGGGATCGAACCCCGTGTCGTACCAGAGCACCAGATTACCAAGCGGGTCCAACAGGATGACCACCCCTTCGCCCGGCGGCTTGCCGATGGCGCTGGTGAGCGACTGCAGCACCGGCGGCGTTAATCCGGCGATGAGCAAGGCGTCATCCTGAGCGATTTCAGGCACTTCGCGCGCCTGTGTGACGGTCGATGCCAACAACAACCGCTGCACACGGGGCATCTCCTTGTTCAGCATCAGCCAGCCCTGATGGGTTTTGTAGAGGGCTTCGGTGCAGCTTGTCGAGCAGTGCCCAGGGGACACCTGCAGGAGAATCCAGCGTCCCTTGATTTGCTCAAGAACTTTCCCGGTGCTGGTAACGCCGTCAGCCACGAGCTGTGCATGATCGATCTGGCGGCTAGGCAGGATGAGAGTGCCATAGTTGCTGGTTTTATCGATCAGCTCCGGGTGCTGGGCGTAATACCAGGCAAGAACGAAGGGCACCACCGATATCAGCGCAATAAAAACGATCATGGCCCGGCTGTGCAAGCGGGGTTTTTCGGGATTAGTCATAACCTGAAATCATCATCGGGCACCACGCTTTAGCGTGTGCCGCAAAAAGAGAAACGCGGCACCGGCCGCGAACAGAAACCATTGCAGGGCATAGCCCAGATTCTTGCCGGGATCCAGTGGCGCCGCATGCCATACCCGTAAATAACCGCTCTCGGCATCCGGGTCCAATAATACCTGATACGGCAGCAGCGGATAACCGAGCCGTTCCGCCAGCTGGTCAGCCTCCGGCAACTGCACCACGGATGGCCAGCCCGCAGCCGGTATTTCGGCGCCCTTGAGCCGGAAGCCGACTCGATGCAGGTAATCCAGCTTTCCCTGTATACGAATCTTGCGCGGTGGCCCCAGCCCGATATCCGGCAAGGCCGCACGGCTGGGTCCCTGGGGAACCCAACCCCGGTTAACCAGAATAGCTTGGTTGCTTCCCGCCAGTCGCAAAGGGGTCAGCACGTGGTAACCAGGCTCCTGACCCTTTAACTGGTTGTCGAGCAGAAATTGATGGGTTGTATCATATAGACCCTCCGCAAAGACGGGGCGGTAGCGCATCGCTTCGAGGTCTGGCGGTGTCTCCGGGCCCAGCCGCATGCTGGGTTCCTGAGTCCGCGCTTCCCGCAGCGCGTTGATTGCGGATTTTTCCTCGGCGCGCTGAAGCTGCCAGAAACCGAGACTCACGAACAGCGGGAAGATGGCCCCAAAGAGCAGCCCGGCCCTCAGAGAGGGTTTGAAG
>JAJRDJ010000317.1 GCA_028678445.1 Methylococcaceae bacterium | reverse complement strand
TGGCGTGGATCAGAGCCGCACCGGGTAGTGCTCAAGCGGACGCTGAAGCGGGCACAGAGGCTGCCGTTGTTCGCCATCTGCCGCCGTGCCGGGTTGTGCGGAAGCCTGCGGGAGCGCGCCCTACTGGGCGCGCCAGCGGGACCAGTTGGGGCACACGGTGAAGCCGATGGCGCCGCAGTTCGTCAAACCTGACGTGCGGACGAACCAACATGCTGCCGGGGTGATTAGTGAAGCGCTGAGCCGGCCTTCGGTGCGTTTCGTGCCGCTCAAGAGCGGCGACCAACAGGCGGTGTTGCATCGGGCCCGGCAGGGCTTCGGCAAGGCACGCACCGCGCAGGCCAGCCAGGTCAGAGGGGTGTTGGCTGAATTCGGCATCGGCAGCATCGTCCGGCGTTTACCGGAGCTTCAGGAAGACGGAGGACATGAACTGCCGGGGACGTTGCGCCAGTTGTTGCAACGATGGGGCGTGCATCTGAAAGCATTGGACCGGCAAGTGGACGAACGGGATATATAGAAAAAGCGTTGGCACCGCGAGAACACGGCGAGCTGCAAGCTGGCGGAGATTCCGGGGATTGGCCCCCGTACCGCGCGCGTTGGGGGCATCGATCGGCGCTGCCAACACATTCGAGAATGGCCGGCAGTTGGCGGCGTGGTGCCGTGCCAGCATTCCAGCGGAGGGAAGCAAACGCACCTCGGGATCACCCAGCGCGGCGACGGCTATCTGCGGATGCGGCTGCTCCACGGTGCCCGTGCGGCCATCCGGGTGGCGAAAGGCTAACTGGACCCTGCCGACCGCTGGTTGAAGCGGCTGGTCGGACGGCGGCAGAAGCTCGTGGCGGCCGTGGCATTGGCCAACCAGAACGCGCGCGTCGCGTGGGCACTACTGGCGCATTACCGCGCGTTTCGGCCGGCTATGTCCCGGCCAACTCCGGCCAGTCAGCGCAGCAATGAGGCAAGAACCCATAGCGGATGAGGCAGTCAAGCCACCGATTGCTCGGGCAATCCTGAAGTGATGGCAAGACCGGTCAAACCATAATCGGGCCAACCTGACCCCGGCAGTGCACGTGAACTGCGCGGCTTTGCTGAGAACCCGACCAGCACGTTCCATCAGGGCCAGCAGCCCCGGGCTGTATCAAAAGGCCGGATGTATGGCCGCCATCTCCTTCTTCACCACCATCATCGACGGGCTGCTTGGCAAAGCGGGGCGAGCATGTATGCCGGGGGGCACCACCTCGGCAGTAGTCCAGGCATCTGACCAGCCGGGGTGACTATATCGGCCGCGAGCCAGTATCCGCCCACGGCGGCAAGTTGGTCATCGAGGTAGATCAGCGGGATGCGCTCCCGAATCCAGGGGGGAATCCCCGCTTCCTGAAACAGTTTTCTGAGTTGATGGGTGCCGGCCCGGCCGGGCAGGCGGATTTTTTCGCCGCCCTGACGATAACGGATGGTGCGAATGGATGCCTGCCAGCGGATAAGCGGAATCCCCCCCTCCGGTACGGTCTCCATTATCAATTCACCGTTACCGCCCGGCAGCACCAGACGCTCTTCTTCCTTAGGCCAGCGCACTTCCGTAGTGGCCAGGAAGCGGGGCAGGGGAGGGAGCAGGAATAGATGCTCGCGATAGCGTCGCACCTCGCCTTCCGTCCAGCGGACTATCGGGTTGCGGTCGGGGCCAGCACCGAGACAGTGCTCCAGGATGCGATCCAGCACCGCCGCCGATGACATGCGGTACTCACTGTCCTTTAGCCAGGCGCGAATTAACAGTTTTTGTTCTCCGGGTACGAGATTGCTCAGCACATTGGTGTTCAGTGCGTTGTCAGGGGGGCGGCGGGCGTCTTTGAGGAGTTTCGCCGCGCTGGAATCGAGCAATTCGACGGCCTCGGCGCAATGCCTGGCGGTTCGCGACAGCGCGCGGGCGAGTCCCGGCCAGTGCGTCTGTAACTCGGGCAGGATGGTATTGCGTAAAAAATTGCGCTGGAAACCCGGGTCCAGATTGCTGGAGTCTTCCACCCAGTTGAGTCCCTTTGTCTTCGCAAACTCGCGTAGCGTGCTCCGGGAAACGTACAGCAGGGGTCGGAGCACATATCCCGACAACAATGGGGCATGCACCGGCATGGCCGCCAGCCCTGCCAGCCCCGCACCCCGGAGTAACTGCAGAAGCAGGGTCTCGGCCTGGTCATCCTGATGCTGGGCCAGCAACACGGTATCGCCCGGTTCGATCTGGTGTTGGATGGCCCGATAGCGTGCCTTACGAGCGGCTTCCTCGGGACTCTGACCGGGGGCGGGTTGAGCATCGACATGGTGTATGTGTAGTTCGATTCCCAGTGTCCGGCATTCATCTTCGCAATGGGCTACCCAGGTATCGGCCAAAGGATGCAAACCGTGATGAACGTGGATGGCCTTGAAGAGGCGGTCCACGCCGGGTATTTTCAGCCCGGTGCAAAGATGCAAAAGGACGGTGGAATCCAGACCGCCACTATAGGCTATCCAGTAAACCCGGGAGGACGGATACCGGGAGAGAACTTCCTCAATGTGAATGGCGGCAAGCACGGGACGGAGAGGCGGCTCCCGTTGGGTCAGATACTGGATTCTTCGTAGATGCCATAGGACATGAGCTTCTGATAGCGGTCTTCCACCAATTGGTCCAGCGGGACTTGGCGTAATTCTTCCAGCAGCCGTTTCAGGGTGTGTTTGAGCTTCTCAGCCGTTTTTTCGCGGTCGCGGTGACCGCCGCCCAAGGGTTCGGGCACGATTTCGTCGATCAGGCCCAGTTCGAGCAGACGGTTGGAGGTGATGCCCATGGCTTCGGCCGCCTGCTCGGCTTTCTCCGCGCTTTTCCAGAGGATGGAGGCACAGCCTTCCGGCGAAATCACCGAGTAGGTACTGTATTGCAGCATCAGCAAGCGGTCGCCGACGCCAATCGCCAGCGCGCCGCCGGAACCGCCCTCACCGATGACCGTACAAATAATGGGAGTTTTCAGTGTTGCCATCTCGAACAGATTGCGAGCGATGGCCTCGCTCTGGCCGCGTTCTTCCGCGTTGATGCCGGGATAGGCGCCGGGGGTGTCGATCAGACAGAGGATGGGCAGATGGAACCGTTCGGCCAGCTTCATCAGGCGCAGTGCCTTGCGGTAGCCCTCGGGGCGCGGCATGCCGAAATTGCGGTAAATCTTTTCCTTGGTGTCCCGGCCTTTCTGATGGCCGATCACCATGACCGGAATGCCATCAAAACGCGCCAGCCCGCCGACGATCGCGGGATCATCGGCAAAGGCGCGGTCGCCGTGCAGCTCCTGAAAATCCTCGAACATCAGTTCGATGTAATCGAGCGTATAAATTCGCTGAGGATGGCGGGATAACTGCGAAATTTGCCAGGCGCTGAGGCTGGAAAAGACGGACTCCGTCAGCTTCCGGCTCTTTTCTTCCAGTTTGGCGATTTCCTCGCTGATATTGATCTCGTTATCGAAACCGACCCGCCGCAGCTCGTCGATTTTGGCTTGCAGATCGGCAATCGGTTGTTCGAAATCGAGAAAGTTGAGATCCATGCTGAAGGTCCCCAGGGCGCCGCAATAAATAGTTATTCTAGCACTTCACCCAGAAAGTCCATGAGGGCGCGCCAGGAACGGCGATCCGCCACCGGCTGGTAGACGGTGCCAAAGCCAGGGTCATTGGCACGCGGGTTGGTGAAGGCATGCATCGTGTTGCCATAGAGATGAATCTGCCAATCCGCGCCCTGTTCCGTCAGCTCCCGGCCCAGCGCTACCGCCTGCTCTGGTGTGGCCATCGGATCATCGTTGCCATGCAGGACCAGTACTTTGGTCGTGATCGGCTTCAGGGGTGGAGGCTCCGGCGGGGTGAACAGCCCATGAAAGCTAACCACCCCCCGGAGATCCGCACCGCTTCGAGCGAGGTCGAGCACGCAGAGTCCGCCAAAGCAGAAGCCTATGGCCGCGATCCGATCTGGGTCAACCTCCGGCAGCTCGCGAAGGGCATCGAGTGCCGCGTTGATGCGGTCCTGCAAGTGCCTCCGGTCACTCATCAGCGCACCCATCAGTTGCGCGTTTTCCTCGGCGCCGCTGCCCACCTTGCCCTCGCCATACATATCCAGCGCGAAGGCGGCGTACCCCCGTTCGGCAAGCCTTCTCGCCTTGTTCTCGACAAACTCGTCCCGTCCTGCCCAAGTATGAGCAATGAGCACGCCAGGCAACGGGCCTGGGAGGGCGTCGTCATAAGCCAGAAACCCCACGCAGCGGGTGTTGGCATGGAGATAATCGATAGTGCGCGTGAGTGTGGTCATATCTGTGATCTCCTGGTCGAACAGCACATGGATCGCTGTTGCATTTGATGCTTGAAACTGCTGGATTAGCCCAGTTTCAAACCTGACAGATACGCCCTAAAACTCTCGTGCAGTTCCTCGTGCTTCAGACCCTGTTCGACCGTGGCCATCAGGTAACCTAGCTTTGAACCGCAGTCATACCGCTTGCCTTCAAACTCGAATGACAGGACGGGTTCATCCTTGAGCAGCATGGCGATGGCGTCGGTTAGCTGGATTTCCCCACCCGCCCCCCGAGTGACGGTATTCAGCCGTTCGAATATGCCCGGTGTCAGAATATAACGGCCGACGACCGCTTGGTTGGAGGGCGCATCCGCAGGTTTCGGTTTTTCCACAATACCATCCAGTTTGCCCAAACCTTTGCTGATCGGTTCCACCTTGACGATGCCATAGCTCTGGGTTTCGGATGGGTGAATGTTCTCGGTTCCTATTACTGAACATTGCCACTCATCAAAGATTCCAACCATCTGTTTCAGGCAGCCCCGAGTTCCGTCATCAATCATGTCGTCCGCGAGAATGACGGCGAATGGCTCATCGCCAATCACGGCGGCGGCACAATTCACGGCGTGCCCGAGACCCAGGGCCTCGGCCTGGCGAATATACACACAGGTCACATTGGGCGGAACTATATCCTTTAGCACTTGCAAAGTCTCGGTTTTACCCCGCGTGGCCAGCTCAGTTTCGAGTTCATAAGCCTTGTCGAAATGATCCTCGATCGCCCGCTTGGTTCGGCTGGTCACGAATACCAGGGTATCGATTCCGGCCGCCACGGCTTCTTCAACCGCATATTGGATCAGGGGTTTATCGACGATGGGTAGCATCTCCTTGGGACTTGCCTTGGTGGCAGGGAGGAATCGGGTTCCGAGGCCTGCCACGGGAAATACGGCCTTTCTGACGGTTTTCTTCATGTGTGATTCGCCTTCTTGTGAGTTGTTGTCAGTTTTTCCTGGCTGTCCAGATACTCAATGATTTGCAGGGCACAGCTATCGATAGTGTCCCGCCCCGTCTGCACGATGATTTCTGGATGAAGGGGCACTTCGTAAGGCGAGGATATTCCCGTAAATTCCGGTATCACGCCCTTGCGCGCCTTCTGGTACAAACCTTTCACGTCCCGCTCTTCGCATACTTGCAAGGGGGCGTCGCAATAGACTTCGATGAAATCCCCCTCCTCGAGCAGGGCGCGTATGCTATCGCGATCGACGCGAAATGGGGATATGAAGGCCGTGATCACTATCAGTCCCGCATCGGCCATCAGCTTGCCCATTGCACCTACACGACGGATATTTTCTTGCCGGTCAGCCGGGCTGAAGCCCAGATCCCGACAAAGACCTTGCCGCACATTATCGCCATCCAGGACATAGGTACGGCAACCCCGCTTGAAAAGAATCTCCTCAATGCGGTGCGCCAGCGTCGATTTGCCGGCTCCTGAAAGGCCGGTCAGCCAGAGAATAAAACTTTTGTGCCCATTGAGTTCCTCGCGCTGCCCTCGCGTCACGGTAGGCGCATGCCACGTAATGTTATTTGTCACCGCTAACAGGTTCCTTTGTATTAAGGGATTTGTCGGCCTAAGAAAAAGCCCCTTGCGGGGCTTTTTCCCAAGGCTTGATGCGCTAGTTCAATGCGGTGCTGCGGGAGCCGGGGCGGGTATCGCTGGAACCGGCCTACTTGGCGCTGGGACCACTGGCAGCTTGGGGGCAACAGCCGGCGCGGGTGCGGCGGGCGGGGCCGAACCGCTAATGGTAATGTTGGCGCGGTTCTTCTCAAGCGTAGCCTTGCCGATACCCTTGACATGGGTCAGGTCATCCGCTGACTTGAAAGGTCCATTCTTTTCACGATATTGCACGATGGCTTGGGCCTTGGCGGGCCCCACTCCCTTCAATGCCTTGGACAGCTCATCCGAACTAGCCGTGTTGATATCCACTATCTCGGCCATAAGCAGTGGCGATGCAAGCAGTAGCACGGCAACCGCCAGAGACTTGAAAAATCCGAACATGGAATCCCCCTTTGTTTGAGTAAGTAAGAGTAATAACCGTACCAGAAATATCAAGGTGTTAAAAGCACTAATTGACGAGCTGGATTTCCCCTTCCCGAACCGGTGAGTCAGAGCCGATTTCCGTTGGCAGGATTGAACCCCAGTGCTGACAAGAAGGGCATCGCCAAAAGAGCTCAGATAACGAAAATCCACAATGCTCGCATTGAAAGCGTAGCCTGTCGGCTGTTGTGGCCTGCAATAGCGCGCACAGTCGACGCATTTTGTTTGAGCCAAGACTCCTGTCCTCGGCCAGGAGGGCCATTGCCCGGCTGATCGAGAAGGGGTTGGGGTTCGCCTCTAGAATCGGCAGCAAATAATCAATGGCAGCGTCAATGCCTTGTGTGTCGCGAATGCGCTCGGCGAGTTCTACCGCAGCTGAAATGAAGCCGAATTTTTCATGGAGATGATGCAGGTATCGCGTTAACTCCTGGGTGTTCCCCTGCCGCTCCCAGCATTGCCGGATCAGAGGCAGTACAACCGGTAGATAGCGCGGGTTCTGGCTCTCCACCTGTCTCAAGGTTTCAAGGGCCTGCCGGTACTCTCCATTGCCAAGTTCAAGTTTCCCTTTTGCGATACTGGCGCGCACACAATCATGATCGTCTGTTAGTGCTTGGCCCAGATAATCCCGCGCATCCTTGAGCCGATGCAGGGTCATGGCCTCCTCGGCCAGTTCACAGAGAAAATGGGCAGCCGTCTCTCCGTGTCGAGGTTTGGCGATTCTTCGCAGTTTTAGGATACAGGCGATGGCATTATGCCAATCTTTCTGTTGTTGATAAATGAGCAACATTTGTTGCAAGGCGGCCTTTCCATGGTTATTCGTCTGAGCCAAGGTCTTGAAAATGATCTCCGCCCTGTCAAACAAACCGGCCCGCATGTAATCGATGCCGAGCTCATAATTCGCTTTCTCCTTCTGAGGCACGGACAAATCTGGCTCCTGCAAGAGTTTTTTATGCATCTCTATAGCCTTTTCCACTTCCCCGCGCCGGCGGAAGAGGTTACCGAGAGCAATATGGGTTTCCAGTGGCTCGGAGTCCTGTTCCAGGATGTGGGCAACCGCTGCGATGGCCTTATCTGTCTTCTCATCGAGCAGATAATTGATACCCCGACGATAGGCCTGAGTCATCGGATTGGCAAGCTCCGTCAGGTATTTTCGCGTGTAATGCTTTTTAGCGGCATACCAGCCGGATGCGGCGGCAACCGGCAACAGTAATGAAATCAGGTCTATGGCCTGCATGACAAACTTTTTGGCGGACCAGCACCGCAGCAGAGTTTGGTGGCGTGCTGATGACCTTGCTCAGTCTCTGCCTTCCCCGATGAAGCGCCATGCTTGGTGCCTTGGAGGTATGGGGCTAGGCAATAGGCACATAAAAAAACAGCCATGTTCTGTATCAAGTGATGCAGAACCATGACTGTTATTGCCCCGGGTTTCGCGACGCGTGAGTTTCCCCGGGTGTCAGGAATCCACCTGCGCCGAGTCATTGACCTTCTCCCTCAATTCCTTGCCGGGCTTGAAATGGGGGACGTATTTGGAACCCAGTTCGACCCGGGTTCCCGTCTTCGGATTGCGCGCGGCACGGGGTTGCCGGTAACGAATCGAAAAACTGCCGAAGCCGCGAATTTCAATCCTATCACCAGATGACAGGGTGTCGGACATATGTTCCACCAGGCCTTTGACAGCCAGCTCGATATCCCGGAAGGGTATATGGCCATAGCGTTCACTCAGTATATGAATGAGGTCGGACTTGTTCACTGCTGCATCCCGTTGCCAGGAGGGAACTGGCCCCTCCTTTTAGAGTGGAAGATCTTACTTGTTTTCCATCTGCTCCTTGAAGATGTCACCCAGGGTCGGCATCGCCGAGGAGGCTTGCTGGGTATAACCCTTCATCGCGGTTTGCTCATCTTCATGATCCTTGGCCTTGATCGACAGGGTGATGGCCTTGATTTTCTTGTCAACGCCCAGGAATTTGGCTTCGATCTTGTCGCCTACATTGAGCTGCGTACGGGCGTCCTCGATACGATCACGGGAGATTTCGGAGGCACGCAGGTAACCCTCCACGCTATCAGCCAGGGTGATAACCGCACCCTTGGCATCGACTTCCTTTACAACACCGTTGACCAAATCACCCTTTTCGTGGGTCGCGAGATAGTTCTGGAACGGGTCCTGCTCCAGCTGCTTGATGCCCAGTGAGATGCGCTCGCGTTCAGGATCAATGGCCAGAATGACGGTCTCGACTTCATCGCCCTTTTTGTAATCGCGAATGGCTTCTTCGCCGGGCGTATTCCAGGAAATGTCCGACATGTGAACAAGCCCGTCGATGTTGCCATCCAGGCCTATGAAGACACCGAAATCGGTGATGGACTTGATCGTGCCGCTGATCTTGTCACCCTTGTTGTGGGTAGCTGCGAACTCATCCCAAGGGTTGGCACGGCACTGCTTCATCCCGAGCGAGATACGGCGACGTTCCTCGTCGATGTCGAGGACCATGACTTCGCATTCGTCACCCAGCTGCACGATCTTGGACGGATTGACGTTCTTGTTGGTCCAATCCATTTCGGAGACATGCACCAGACCTTCCACGCCCTCTTCCAGTTCGACGAAGCAACCGTAATCCGTCAGATTGCTGACCTTGCCGAAAAGACGGGTGCCCGCTGGATACCGGCGCGCGATATTCGACCAGGGATCCTCGCCCAACTGCTTCAGACCGAGGGAAACACGATTCTTTTCCTGATCATATTTCAGCACCTTGACTTGCAGTTCCTGTCCAATCTCAACGGCCTCGGACGGGTGACGTACACGCTTCCAGGCCATGTCGGTGATGTGTAACAGACCGTCCACGCCACCCAGGTCGATGAAGGCACCGTAATCTGTGAGATTCTTGACCACGCCGGTGACAATGGCGCCTTCCTTGAGGTTTTCGAGCAAGGCTTCCTTTTCCGCACTGAACTCGGACTCCACCACGGCTCGGCGGGAAAGGACGACGTTGTTCCGCTTCTGGTCGATCTTGATGACCTTGAATTCCAGATCACGCCCTTCTAGATACGCGGTATCACGAACCGGACGCACGTCGACCAGGGAACCGGGCAGGAATGCGCGGAGGGCACCGATGGCAACGGTAAAGCCGCCGCGGACCTTGCCGGTCAGACGGCCGATCACGGTTTCGTTTTTCTCGTGTGCGTCTTCCAGGTCGGTCCAGGCCTTGACCCGCTTTGCCTTGTCACGGGACAAGAGGGTGGCACCCAGCCCGTCTTCCAGGAGTTCCAGGGTACATTCGACGGTATCGCCCACCTGGACTTCAAGCTGGCCATCCGCATCCAGGAATTGCCACTTGGGTACGACGCCCTCGGACTTGAGGCCGGCATTGACAACCACAACATCCGGACCGATATCGACAACGGTGCCACGAATGATGCTACCCGGGCGCATTTCGGCCTGGGCCAGGCTCTGTTCGAACAGTTCAGCAAAGCTCTCGCTCATAAAATCTTCTATATGCACACGGTCCCGGGAAGGAACCGAATGTCTGTTGGATAAAAAAACCGCCAGCAATGCTGGCGAACCATGACTTGCTCAACCAGTTGGAGAGGCAACAACGCCGAACACCCGTTCGATGACCTGTTGAATATCCAGATCAGACGAATCGATCCTCACAGCGTCTTTCGCCATTACCAAGGGGGCTTCCTTGCGTTCCAGATCCCGACGGTCGCGCTCTTCGATTTCCCTAGTCAAGTTTATAAGGTTAACATCAAGACCTTTATCCTTCAACTGCTTATACCTTCGCAGTGCCCGTACCTCCGCGCTGGCAGTCAGGAAAACTTTGTATCCCGCGTCCTGGAATACGACCGTGCCCATGTCGCGGCCATCGGCCACCAAGCCGGGCGGTCGACGAAAGGACCGCTGTTTTTCGAGCAAGGCCTGCCGGACCGGGCCAAAGGCGGCGATGCGGGAAGCCGCGTTGCCGCAGGTTTCACTGCCGATTTCCCCGGCGATGTCCTGGCCGTTCAGCAGAACCTCGGGCGGATCATCCGTCGTGAATGACAGGTTCATGTTCTCCGCCAAGGCGACGATTTCATCCACGTTCTCCACGGGAATACCTGCTCTCAGCACGGCGATGGCGAGCGATCGATAAATGGCGCCGCTGTCCAGGAAATGCCAGCCCAGTTTTTGGGCTACGGCACGGCTCACGGTGCCTTTGCCGGAGCCGCTCGGCCCATCGATTGTCAAGACAGGAATAGGCGTGTTCAAGACACGGTCTCCTCAGCGGATTCGACAGTCAAGCCCAGGCTTTGCGCCAGCGCCACGAATGTCGGGAAGGACGTATTGACATT